>JBMYTY010000185.1:0-4529 GCA_049604855.1 Gammaproteobacteria bacterium
CCGAAGCTGACGCGGTCGGTAAGCCCCGCGCTGTCGATGGCCGAGTAGACCTTCTCCATGACGGAGCGCGTGCGATTGATGTAGGGGCCCATGGATATGGTGGAGTCCACGACGAAGACCAATCCGGTGCGATAGCCGCCGGGCGGGACCGGCTGGGGCGCGCCTCCTTCGGTGCCGGTTTGTGGCGCGGTTGCCGTACCGGGTACGTCGGCGGGCGCGCTCTGGGTACCGACGTCCAGGGGCACGGACGTGACCTGCAACATGCGCGCGCGCTGCCCGGCCAGGAACATATCCTCGTGGCGTTTGATGGGCACCAGGTAGAAGTTGTCCTTGATGTCGATATGGCCCTCGGGCTGGATGGCGACCACGGGGGAGTCGGGGTCGGCCAGGCCGCCCTCGGCCTTGGTGTACAGCTTTCGGTAACCGATCAGATCGTGTTTGCTGACGAGCTCCTTCAGTGCCCCTTTGTCGCGGAACAGCATGACCCTGTCGTGGCCGAGTGGCTCCCGGAAGGCGACGGTCAGGGCCTGGTTCCAGGGCAGGGTCTGGTCCGCGCGCATCCAGCCGCTGAGGTCGCCACGGGTGTCGTTGCCCACGTGCAGCCAATCCAACTCGCCGATCCTGCGTTTGCCGTACACGTAGAACATGCGGAAGGGGGGCGTGTCCTGCTTGGTCGCGGCGCTGTCCGGCGATTCGTGCAGCACGGCTCCCGGGCGCGCGAGCACCCGCTGATAGAGCGACTTCTTGCCCTCCATGATCAGTGGCTCGGCGATTTGCACGGCGCGCGGGGCATCGGGCAAGGCCGTCGCGGTTGCCTGGGCCCGAGCGTTTGGCGGGGCCGCCAGGCTGCTCAGCAGCGCGCTGACGAGCAGGGCGGGGAGGGCGGCTCGGCGCATGGGGATTGGTGCCATGGGATTCTCCAGATTATTTCCAGCGCATCAGCAGCAGTTTGGCGTCCTCGTCGCCTGCCGCCGCGGTTTTTTCCACCCATGCCTTCAGTGCATCGAGCCGCTCGTTGGCGACACTGTCACCTGTTTTCGCGGCCCTTGCGTACCACTTATATGCCTGACTCGCGACCGGTTCGTCCATGGCGCTCTCGCCCGCGACGAAGTGCAGGGGATCCAGGCTCCCCGCCAACTCGACCATGGATTGCACGTGTCCGTTGCGCGCCGCGTAGAAGTAGAGCAGATGGGCGTCCGTTCCTTTTCCGGATTCGCGCCAGGCGAGCGCCTTATCGTGGACCGCGTCCATGGTCATGGATATCTCGCCGCTCTTGAGTTTTTTGATCAGGGCGCGTGCCTCCGTGCCGGGCTTGACCGCCGGTTCCGCGGGGGGCGTCGGGGTCGGCGCGGGCGCCACGGGCCCGGGGGCGGTGGGCGTTGGCGCCGAATCCCCCTGGCCCAGGTAAAGGTATGCGCCCGCCGCAACCGCGATGGCGGCAACGATGACGACGGGGATGAGCCATTTGTTGTTGGAGGCCATAGGGTGTTCCAGCGGCAGGCGGGGCGGGGCTCGCGTGGGTCCCGTGATCGGCCGGGAGGCGATCGGGGGACCGGGGTTCGGCCGACTTCGTCTTGTTTGTTTTTCTAGGGTGTGCGGCGGACGCGGGTCCGACCACAATCGTTCAGCGGGTTTCCGAGGCGCGTATCCTAAAGGCTTGCGCACATTTTCTCATTAGCGTTCGTAGCGTCTGGCCGGAGGTGGAGTTTGGGCTTGCTGGATTTTTTCAAACCCAGATCCGATCCCGACAGGGATCTGGCGGTGGAGATTGATCTTGAGGCGGGCGTCCTTCGGCGATGCCCCCTGTGTCATGACATCACGTTCCGCGAGTCAGGCTTGGCGCACCTGGCCCGTGCCGGGGACTTGCTCGACGCGCGTTTGCAGGGTGCCGACAGAGATCGCGTCAAGCCCCTGCTGCGCTCGGTCTGTGATGCCTACGGAGTGCTGTGTACCTGCGAGGATTCGGGCTGACGTCCCTTCCGGATGGGATTTCCCGCACCCGCGGTTGGCGTGTGCCTGAACCCGTTCGAAACCATGGCTTTTCATTTGAGCCCGGGGGTCTGTTTTTGCTAAGGTTTAACCCCGTGCTGGGGCGATCTCTTCGCCCCTTTTTTCTTTTGCACGGGCCCCTTCATGACGCGATTTATTTTCATCACCGGCGGCGTGGTGTCCTCCCTGGGTAAGGGCATTGCGGCGGCATCGCTCGCCACGTTGCTGGAATCCCGGGGCCTCAAGGTCACTCTCATCAAGCTCGATCCCTATATCAACGTGGATCCGGGCACCATGAGCCCGTTCCAGCACGGTGAGGTCTTCGTGACCCAGGACGGTGCGGAGACCGACCTCGACCTCGGTCACTACGAACGCTTTGTGCGTACGACCATGACCGAGGACAACAACTTCACCACGGGCCAGATCTACGACCGGGTGATCCGTAAGGAGCGCCGCGGCGACTATCTGGGCGGAACGGTGCAGGTGATTCCGCACATCACCGAGGAGATCAAGCAGAGCGTGTTCAAGGGGGCCGGTGACAATGATGTGGCCCTCATCGAGATCGGTGGCACCGTGGGTGATATCGAGTCGCTGCCCTTTCTGGAGACCATCCGCCAGATGGGGGTGGAGCTGGGCCGCGAGCGCGCGCTTTTCCTGCACCTGACCCTGGTGCCGTATATCCCCTCCGCGGGTGAGATCAAGACCAAGCCCACCCAGCACTCCGTCAAGGAACTGCGCTCCATCGGCATCCAGCCCAACGTGCTGCTCTGTCGGGCGGACCGGGAAATCCCCGCCAATGAGCGGCGCAAGATCGCCCTGTTCACCAACGTGGAAGAGCGCGCGGTCATCTCGGCCGTGGACGCCAGCTCCATCTACAAGATTCCGCTCCTGCTGCATGAGCAGCATCTCGACGACATCATCTGTGAAATGTTGCGCCTGGATGTTCCGCCCGCCGACCTGACCGAATGGCAGGCCGTGGTGGACGCCGTGGAAAACCCGGAGCACGAGGTCACCATCGGCATGGTGGGCAAGTACGTGGATCTGACCGAGTCATACAAATCCCTCAACGAGGCGCTCTTCCACGCGGGGATGAAGACCCGCTCGAAGGTGAACATCGTCTACATCGACTCGGAGCGCCTGGAAGAGGAAGGCCTGGATATCCTGGGGACCATGGATGCGATCCTGGTTCCCGGTGGATTCGGTAACCGTGGCGTCGAGGGCAAAATTGCCGCTGTCCGTTACGCCCGTGAGAACAACGTGCCCTACCTCGGGATCTGCCTGGGGATGCAGGTGGCTGTTATCGAGTACTCACGCAATGTGGCGGGCCTGGAGGGGGCGCATTCCACTGAGTTTGATCCCAAGGCCAAGCACCCCGTCATCGCCCTGATCACCGAATGGATCACCGAAGATGGCGCGGTGGAACGACGCGACGATGAGACCGACCTGGGCGGAACGATGCGCCTCGGGGGGCAGACCTGTCGGCTCAAGCTGGGCACCCTGGCCTACAAGGCCTATGGCCGCGCCAGCATTGTCGAGCGGCATCGTCATCGTTATGAATTCAACAACCGTTACCTCTACGACCTGGAAGGCAAGGGCTTGGCCATCTGTGGCCGTTCCACGGATGGCAACCTCGTCGAGATGGTTGAGTTGCCCGGTCATCCCTGGTTTCTGGCCTGCCAGTTTCACCCCGAGTTCACGTCCAGCCCGCGCGATGGGCATCCGCTGTTCACGAGCTACGTGCAGGCGGCGCTCAATCACCGAGCCAAGCGGGAAGAGGAACAGGCGGCATGAAGCTGTGCGGCTTCGAGGCCGGACTCGATCAACCCTTTTTCCTGATCGCCGGCCCCTGTTCCATCGAGGGTGAGGGGTTGGCGCGGGAGACGGCGGGGCGCCTGAAGGAGATCACAGCACGTCTGGGGATCCCCTTTATCTACAAGTCATCCTTCGACAAGGCCAACCGGTCAAGCCACACCAGCCGACGCGGGGTCGGTCTTGAGGCCGGGCTCAAGGTGCTGGAGATGGTCAAACGTGAGTTCGATCTTCCCGTCATCACTGACGTGCATGAGGACACACCCCTGGATGAAGTCGCCGCCGTGGCGGATGTCCTTCAAACCCCGGCCTTTCTCTGTCGCCAGACCAATTTCATGCAGGCGGTTGCCCGAGCGGGGCGCCCGGTGAACGTGAAGAAGGGGCAGTTTCTCGCCCCCTGGGACATGAAGAACGTGGTGGAGAAGATGCGCGCCGTCGGCAACGGGGAACTCATGGTCTGCGAGCGCGGTGCCAGCTTTGGTTACAACAACCTGGTATCGGATATGCGCGCGCTCGCCGTGATGCGCGAGACAGGCTGCCCAGTGGTCTACGACGCCACGCACTCCGTACAGCTGCCTGGCGGGCAGGGCAGTGTCAGCGGTGGGCAACGCGAACACAACGTCGACGTCCTCGAAGAAAACCTTCGAAGCAAAGGACTCAACCCTGAAGAGTTCTCATTTTACACGGATGGTTTCCGATTCGGAGCACCCCCTCACGCCGGCTGGGGGCTT
>JBMYTY010000186.1:0-4509 GCA_049604855.1 Gammaproteobacteria bacterium
CTCCCCTTGTTGCTCATGACCTGGAAGGTCGGCCCGGCATTGGCCTGTGGCAACACCGTGGTGGTCAAGCCCTCGGAAGAGACGCCTCTGACCACTGCTCTTCTTGGTGAGGTGATGAACGACGCGGGCGTGCCGCCCGGGGTCTACAACGCGGTGCACGGCTTCGGTCCGAACTCCGCGGGTGAGTTCCTGACCCGCCACGACGACGTGGACGCCATCACCTTCACCGGTGAGACCGGCACCGGCGCGGCCATCATGAAGGCCGCCTCTGACGGTATCCGCGATGTGTCCTTCGAACTGGGTGGCAAGAATCCCGCCATCGTGTTCGCCGACTGCGACATAGATAAGGCCATCGAGGGCAGCCTGCGCTCGGTGTTCGCCAATTGCGGCCAGGTCTGCCTGGGCACCGAGCGGGTCTATGTCGAGCGGCCGATTTACGACGAGTTCCTCAAGCGCCTGAAAGAGGGTGCCGCGGCCATGAAGCTGGGTGCCTCGGATGATCCCGACACCAGCATGGGGCCGCTGATCTCCCACGAGCACCGCAACAAGGTGTTGTCCTATTACGCCAAGGCGGTGGAGGAGGGGGCCACCGTGCACCTGGGCGGAGGTACGCCCGATATGCCCGGTGATCTGGCCGACGGCGCCTGGGTCGAGCCCACTATCTGGACCGATCTGCCCGACGACGCGGCCTGCGTGAATGAGGAGATCTTCGGCCCCTGCTGTCACATCCGTCCCTTCGACAGCGAAGAGGAAGTGATCGCCCTGGCCAACAACACCGAATACGGCTTGGCGGCGGCCTTGTGGACCGGTGATGCCTCTCGCGTGCATCGCGTCGCGCCGCAACTGGATGTGGGCATCTGCTGGGTGAACTCCTGGTTCCTGCGCGATCTGCGTACGCCTTTTGGCGGCGCCAAGAAGTCCGGCATCGGCCGCGAGGGTGGCGTGCATTCCCTGGAGTTCTACACCGAGCTCCAGAACATCTGCGTGAAGCTCTGAGGCCGGTCCCATGTCCGTCGTCGCCGAGCACATGACCAATCCCGAGATCGCGCGCAGCGTGGTCGCCGGGGGTTATGCGACCAACTACCACGACCTGGGCCAGACGGCCCCCGGCCAATGCCCCGTGCTGCTGCTGCACGGCTCCGGTCCAGGCGTCACCGCCTGGGCCAACTGGCGCCTGAACCTGCCCGTACTGGCCCTGGGGCGGCGCGTCATCGCGCCTGATCTGCTCGGTTTCGGCTACAGCGATGCCCCAAGCGACGGCATTTACGGCATGGATCGCTGGGTCGAGCACCTGATCGCCTTCCTGGATGCCCTTGATCTCGACCGGGTCGACCTGGTGGGCAATTCCTTCGGCGGTGGCCTGGCCCTGAACCTCGCCCTTCGCGCGCCAGAGCGCGTGCGCCGTCTGGTGTTGATGGGTTCCGTGGCGCAGAGCTTTCCGATAACCCCCGGTCTGGACGCCGTCTGGGGCTATGAGCCCTCGCTTGAAGCCATGCGCGGCCTGCTCGACATCTTTGCCCACAGCCGTGCATTGGTGACCGACGAGCTGGCCGAGCTGCGTTTCCGCGCCAGCACCCGCGAAGGCGTTCAGGAACGCTTCGCCGCCATGTTCCCGCCGCCGCGCCAGCGCTGGGTGGATGAGATGGCCGTGAGCGCGGAACAACTCGCCGACCTGCCCCATGAATGCCTGGTGATCCACGGCCGCGAGGACCAGGTGATCCCGCCCTCGGTTTCCCAGGAACTGTTCGCCCTGCTGCCCCACGCCCAACTGCACATGTTCGGCGAGTGCGGCCACTGGGTGCAGATCGAGCACACCGACCGTTTCAATCAATTGGTTTCGAACTTTTTGGCTGAGGCCTGACACAGGCCCGCCGGAGCACGAAGTGAACGAACAACGCATCAATGAACTGGGCGACGAGCTCTACGACGCCCTCAGCAATCGCACGGTGATCGATCCGTTCACCAGCCGTATCGATGACATCACCATCGACGACGCGTACCACATCTCGCTGCGCATGGTGCAGCGCCGGGTCGATGCCGGCGCCTCCATCATCGGCAAGAAGATCGGCGTCACCTCCAAGGCGGTGCAGAACATGCTCGGCGTGTTCCAGCCCGACTTCGGCTACCTGACCGACGACATGGTCTACGGCAACGGCGACGAGATGCCCATCTCCGAGCGCCTGATCCAGCCCCGCGCCGAGGGCGAGATCGCCTTCGTATTGAAGCGCGACCTGATCGGCCCCGGCATCACCAATGCCGACGTGCTGCGCGCCACCGAGGCGGTGATGCCCTGCTTCGAGATCGTCGATTCCCGCATCCGCGACTGGAAGATCAAGATCCAGGACACCGTCGCCGACAACGCCTCCTGCGGTCTGTTCGTACTGGGTGACTGCGCCGTCGACCCGCGCAAGGTGGACCTCGCCACCTGCGGCATGGTGGTCGAGAAGAACGGTGAACTGCTGTCCACCGGGGCCGGCGCCGCCGCCCTCGGTTCCCCCGTCAACTGCGTCGCCTGGCTGGCCAACACCCTGGGCCGCTTCGGCATCCCGCTGAAGGCCGGCGAAGTGATCCTGTCCGGCTCCCTGGTACCCCTGGAACCCATCCAGGCCGGTGACTACATGCGCGTGGAAGTGGGTGGCATGGGTTCCGCCTCGGTGCGGTTTACCTGAGGCATGACGGTGAGTCTGAGCGAAATACATCTGGCTCCCCTCTCCCCCCGGGAGAGGGGCGGGGGGGTGAGGGCAGGCCGTCAAGGCATTGCCTCTTGCACGGCTTATGGCCCAGAGCAGCCCCTCACCCCAACCCCTCTCCCGGGGGGAGAGGGGCTTTCAGAAGCCCCATTCAGCGAATTCACGAGAGCCACAATCTCATGAGCAAGATCAACGCCGCCCTGGTCGGCCCCGGAAACATCGGCACCGACCTGCTTTACAAGGCCCTGCGCAGCGACTGGATCAACCCGGTCTGGATGGTGGGTATCGACCCCAACTCCGATGGCTTGGCCCGCGCCCGCGATCTCGGCATCAAGACCACCCACGAAGGCGTGGACGGTCTGGTGCCCCACATGCGTGAAGACAATATCCAGATCGTCTTCGACGCCACCTCCGCCTACGTGCACGCGGAGAACAGCCGCAAGGTGCAGGAGCAGGGCGCCATGATGATCGACCTGACGCCCGCCGCCATCGGCCCCTACTGCGTGCCGCCGGTCAACCTCAAGGATCACATCGGCAAGCGCGAGATGAACGTCAACATGGTCACCTGCGGTGGCCAGGCCACCATCCCCATGGTCGCCGCCGTGAGCCGGGTCCAGGAAGTGGCCTACGGCGAGATCGTCGCCACCGTGTCGTCGCGCTCCGCCGGGCCGGGCACGCGCAAGAACATCGATGAATTCACCCAGACCACCGCCGGTGCCGTGGAGCGGGTGGGCGGCGCCAAAAAGGGCAAGGCCATCATCATCCTCAACCCCGCCGAACCGCCGCTGATCATGCGCGACACGGTGCATTGCCTGACCACCGACACCCCGGACCAGGACGCCATCACCCGGTCGGTGCACGACATGATCGCCGAAGTTCAGAAATACGTCCCCGGTTACACCCTCAAGAACGGCCCCATCTTCGACGGCAACCGCGTCTCCATCTTCATGGAGGTCGAGGGCCTGGGTGACTACCTGCCGAAGTACGCCGGCAACCTGGACATCATGACCGCCGCCGCGCTGCGCACCGCGGAGATGTTCGCCGAGGAAATCCTCAACGGCACCCTGACCCTCGAACCGGCCGCCGCCTGAGCGCGCACCACGATCGCGAATCCCGATCCGGAGCTCTGAACCCATGAATCTCAAAGGCAGGAAGATCACGTTGCACGACATGTGCCTGCGTGACGGTATGCACCCCAAGCGTCACCAGATCAGCATCGAGGAAATGGTCGCCGTCGCGTCCGGCCTGGATGCCGCCGGCGTGCCCATGATCGAGGTCACCCACGGCGATGGCCTGGCGGGGGCCTCGGTGAACTACGGCTTCCCGGCCCATAGCGACGAGGATTATCTGCGCGCCGTGCGCCCGGTGGTGAAGAACGCCAAGATCTCGGCGCTGCTGCTGCCCGGTATCGGTACCGTGCCGGACCTGCTCATGGCCCATGACTGCGGCGTCGACACCATTCGCGTCGCCACCCACTGCACCGAGGCCGACGTCTCCGAGCAGCACATCAAGAAATCCCGAGAACTGGGTCTGGACACCGTCGGCTTCCTGATGATGGCCCACAAGGCCGAGCCCGAGCTGCTGGTCGAGCAGACCAAGCTGATGGTCGGCTATGGCGCCAACTGCGTGTACATCACCGATTCCGCCGGCTACATGCTCCCCGATGACGTCACCGCACGCATATCCGCGGTGCGCGAGGCGCTGCCCGAAGACATCGAGATCGGCTTCCACGGCCACCACAACATGGGCATGGCGATTGCCAATTCCCTGGCCGCCATCGAGGCCGGCGCCACCCGCATCGACGGCTCCGCCGCCGGCG
>JBMYTY010000187.1:0-4473 GCA_049604855.1 Gammaproteobacteria bacterium
CGCGATTCTCGGCCCGGAGACCGGCTACGCCGGGCGCATCGAGATGCGTACTCCACTCTTCGTTCAAGGCCCAGAGCGGGAACTGGGCACCGGCCCTGCTACGTGTTTGGAGTACAGATCTCGATCTGACCGCGCGCAGCGCGTTCCTCGGCCCGGAGACCGGCCACGCCGGGCGCATCGAGATGCGTACTCCAATCTTTGTTCGGAGCCCGCGGAGGGAACCGGGCACCGACCCTGCTACGTGTTTGGAGTACAGACCTCGGTCTGACCGCGCGTAGCGCGATTCTCGGCCCGGAGACCGGCTACGCCGGGCGCATCGAGATGCGTACTCCAATCTTTGTTCGAGGGCCGTAGTGTGAATCAGCCCGCGGCCCCGCTACGTGACCGGACCACTGATCCTGATCCGACTGCGCGCAGCGTGTGGCGCACGGAAACGAGCATCAATCCCAGGATGAGAATCCAAACCCAGGGCCCACCGGGAGCGGGTAGCGCGCCGTCCACACCCTGGATGGTGAAGTCATCGATGCCACCCACGTAGGTGTCGGTCCCCTCGGTCTGCCACGCGTAGAAACCGTAGTTCACGTTCACATTGCGTAAGGTGTCCGCAAAGCTCGATCCGCCGCTGAGGCGGGTCCATCCCGCTCCGGCGGCCTCGCTATCCGACCAGGTCGTGTTGATGGTGAATTCCGCCAGGCTCCAATTCTGCGTGAAGGCCGTGATATCCGCGATCGCATCGTTGAACCAGGAGGTCCCGTCGCTGTGGTAGATGATGTGACCGACATTGCGGTCACCGCCGACGAAGGCGCGGGCGTGGTAGGAAATCTGGATCTGATCCCCGTACAGGGCGGTGAGATCACCGAGGAGGTAATCCGCGGCCGGGCCGGTGCTGAGACTGCCATGGGCCCCGAACACCGGTGCGAACTCGAAACGTGAACCTTGCAGGTAGGCTGAATCGCTCACACCACCGGACGCCTGCAGGCTGGCGTTGTTGCTGACCCAGCCGTTCAGCCCCGATTCGAAGTTCTCGAAATACACCACGCCGGCGAGGGCCGATGGGGGCAACAGACCCAGGGCCAGGATCAAGAGTAAGCGGAGCATGGCGCACCTCCGAAGGGCGGGCCGGTTTGGCCGTCCCTGGGTGGAGTCCCGGATACCGCGAAATCAAACACTCCTGGGCTGAGCATAGGCGCGGGTACCCAAATGGGTCTTGTGCCCGATCAATCACCACGAAATTCCCGTTCCGCTTCGCCTGCTCTGAAAGGTGTCGGGCGCAAGGAGAACGCAAGGCGTTCTGGTCATCTCGGTGCAGCCCGGGCCGGGCTTTCCACTTCGGTTGGGGCTCACCGCTGGCGACTCAGGGACCGAACACGACCTCGACGACGTCCTTGAACCGCGCCGCGAAGTGCACGGTGAACCCTTCTCTGATGTGGTCGGGCAGGTCCTCGTAATCGCCCTGGTTGGCCTTGGGCAGGACCAGTTCGCGGATACCGATACGGCGCGCGGCGATGACCTTTTCCTTGATGCCGCCGACCGGGAAGACGTGGCCGGTGAGGGTCAGTTCACCGGTCATGGCCAGGTTGCGTTTGATCTTCTCACCCCGTGCCAGGGAGAGCAGGGCGGTGGCCATGGTGACCCCCGCGGAAGGCCCGTCCTTGGGCGTGGCACCCTCCGGCACATGCAGATGCACGAAGGCCTCGTCGAAGAAGGCCGGATCGCCCTTGAATGCTTTCAGGTGCGCCGAGACATAGCTGTACGCGATTTGCGCGGATTCCTGCATCACCTCGCCCAGCTTGCCGGTGAGTTTGAAGCCCCGGTTCTTGCTGTGGATCAGGCTCGCCTCCACGGGCAGGGTGGCACCGCCCATGGCGGTCCAGGCCAGGCCGGTGACCACGCCGGTGCCGGTCAGGGGCTTGTCCTTCTGGAAAATGGGGCGACCGAGAAGATCGGCGACGTTCTTTCCTGATACCGATATTTTGTCGGCTTCTCCCCGCACGATATCGACAGCGGCCTTGCGCACGATGCGCCCCAGCTGCTTTTCCAGGTTGCGGACACCCGCCTCCCGGGCATAGCCCTCGATCACATGGCGGATGGCGCTTTCGCTGATGCGGACCTGGCCACGCCGGAGCCCGGCGCGCTTGAGCTGGCGCGGCCACAGGTGGTGTTTGGCGATGGCGATTTTCTCGGACGTGATGTAACCGGCCAGGCGGATGTTCTCCATTCGATCCAGCAGGGGGGCGGGAATGGTGTCCAACTGGTTGGCGGTACAGATGAACAACACCTTGGACAGGTCGAATCGCTCGTCCAGGTAATGGTCCAGGAAGTCGTTGTTCTGCTCGGGGTCGAGCACCTCGAGCAGGGCGGCGGCCGGGTCTCCCTGGTAACTGGCGCCGACCTTGTCGATCTCATCCAGCATGATCACCGGGTTGGAGGTCCGGGTCTCCTTCAGGGCCTGGATGAACTTGCCCGGCATGGCGCCGATATAGGTGCGGCGGTGGCCTTTGATCTCGGCCTCGTCGCGCATGCCGCCTACGGAGAAGCGGTAGAACTTGCGCCCCAGGGCATCGGCGACTGAACGGCCGATGGAGGTCTTGCCCACGCCCGGCGGCCCCACCAGCAACACGATGGAACCGGCCACCTCGCCGCGCAGACTGCCCACGGCCAGGAATTCGATGATGCGGTCCTTTACGTCGTCCAGGCCGTCGTGGTCGCGGTCCAAGATCTCGCGGGCGCGTTTCAGATCGAGCTTGTCCTCGCTGCACAGGCCCCAGGGCAGCTGGGTGATCCAGTCCAGGTAGTTGCGGGTGACGCCGTACTCGGGCGAACCCTGTTCCAGCACGGCGAGCTTCTCCATCTCGTCGTCGATGCGCTTCGCGGCGTGATCGGGAAGGGTCAGGGGCTCGAGACGTTCGCGGAAGCGTTCCAGGTCCGCCTCCCTGTCGTCCTTGGCGATCCCCAGCTCCTTCTGGATGGCCTTGAGCTGCTCGCGCAGGAAAAACCGGCGCTGGTTCTCGTTGACCTTCTCCTCCACCTGCTCGCGGATCTCGGACTGGATGCGCACCACCTCCAGTTCCTTTTTCAGCAGCAGCAGGGTTTTCTCCATGCGCTCCAGGATGGGCGCGGTTTCCAGGACGGCCTGCAACTCGTCGCGTTCGGATGTGGTCATGCTGGCGGCGAAATCGCACAGCGCCGAGGGCTCGTTGGGATCGAAACGGTCCAGGAAGTACTTCAGCTCCTCCTTGTACAGCGGATTGAGCGGTACGATCTCCTTGATGGTGTTGATGATGGCCATGGCGTAGGCCTTCAACTGGTCCGCCGGGCCGCCGTCGGGTTCATCGATGATCTTGATGTTGGCCGTGTAGGGCGGGGTGTCCGAGAGGAATTTCACCAGCTCGAAGCGGCGCACTCCCTCGGCGATGAACTGGATCTTGCCGCCGTTCATGACCGGGTTGTGCATGCGCACCAGGGTTCCGGTCTTGAGGAATTCACCCGGTTTCGGTTGGTCCGGGTCCTCCGCATCGGTGAGTAGCAGGCCCACCATGTGCTCTTCGGTGTCGCCGATGGCCTTGACCGAACTCATCCATTCATCGTCGAGAACCACCGGTTGGGCCTGGGCCGGGAAGAAGGGACGCTCGAACAGGGGCAGGATGTGTACCGTGGTGGGTAGCACGGCGTTGCGGACGGCGAGCCCGGTTCCCGCCTGGGCGTTGGCGTCGGCGCCTTTGGTGTCGTCCACCACCTCGGCATCCGTGGCCTCGTGATCGGCGTCGATATCTGGGTTGTCGTTGCTCATGCTCGGGTCCGCGCTCTCTGGGTCAGCAAGGGGTTGGGGCGGAGGCGTATCAATTCAAGGTCGCCGGTCGAATACCGGTGTTGCGCGGCGGGTATCGCGGCAAGCACCTCGCGGCCTGGCAGGGCCCAGTCGGTCCTATCAGACCAGGCATCCCATCGGCACGGCCCACTCGACCGGCCCATGCGAATGGCCCATGCGAACGGCCCTGATGAGCCCGCTCTGATGCGAGGGGCACAGCCCCGGGCTACGCGGTACCCTCAGCTCCTTGATGAATACGCCTACACCCGACTTCTCACCACCGCGCTACACCTGGCGACGCATCATCGCCCTCGGTCTCAAGCACAAGCGTGAACTGGTTGCCGCCCACGCCATCGCCATCGCGGCAGCCATCGTGTCGGTACCCCAGCCCCTGCTCATGCCCTTGATGGTCGATGAGGTCCTGCTGGATAAGCCCGGTGCGACCGTAGCGCTGCTCAACGGTGTTCTGCCCGAGGGATGGCAGGGGCCGGTGGGCTACATACTGGGCGTGTTGGTCGTGGCGGTGATCCTCAGGCTGGGCTCCACCCTGCTGGCGGTGTGGCAGACCCAGAAGTTCACCACCATCGCCAAGGACGTGACCTTCCACATCCGTCGGCAACTGCTCGGTCGCCTGGAACGGATCTCCATGGCCGAGTACGAGACCC
>JBMYTY010000188.1:0-4452 GCA_049604855.1 Gammaproteobacteria bacterium
CCGCTATTGCGAAGATTCGCAACGCAGAAATGGGCGATTAGACGGGCCAAGGCGCCGTGGCATGATTCGTTCAGAGCTTCCCTTGCCACGCCAACGCTCGCGCCGTGGCGGAGATGGGGGCTGGAACCGGCCCATTCAAGGACCAAAACGCCGCGATTGTATATCCATATCAGAGAGTTCTGATAGGTCATGAGATCCACAATGCCCCCGAACACCGAGACGCCCCGCGCGGTCCTGATCACCGGCTGCTCGACCGGCATCGGTTTATGCACCGCCCAAGGCCTGGCCCAACGGGGCTACCGCGTGTTCGCCACGGCCCGTCGCGACGAGGACATCGCAACGCTCAGCTCGATCAAGGGCGTCGAGGCCCTGCATCTTGAGCTGCGCGACCCTGACTCCGTCGCGGAGGTCGTCTCGACGGTGCTGGAGCGCACTGAAGGCAGACTCTATGGTTTGTTCAATAACGGGGGCTACGGTCAACCCGGCGCGGTCGAGGACATCAGCCGCGATGTGCTCCGTGAACAATTCGAGACCCTGGTGTTTGGATGGCATGACCTGACACGTGCCTTCATTCCCTGCATGCGGGAGGCCGGGGAAGGCCGCATCATTCAGAACAGCTCAGTACTCGGACTCGTGGCGCTTCCTTTCCGGGGCGCCTACAACTCCGCGAAGTTCGCGATTGAAGGGCTCACGGACACGCTCCGACTCGAACTGCACGGCAGCGGGGTCCATATCAGCCTGGTGGAACCGGGCCCGGTCCTCAGTGCATTCCGCTCCAACGCCATGGCGGCGTTTCAACGCAACGTGACCGTCGAGGGTAGTCATTTCCAAACTCAGTACGAAGGTATGCTCGCCCGCCTGGAGACCAAGGGACCCGCTGCCCCGGGCACCCTCCCCCCCGAAGCGGTCCTGAAGCAGGTCATTCACGCCCTCGAAGCGCCCCGCCCCAAGGCGCGCTATTACGTCACCTGGCCGACCTATCTGTTTGGCTACCTACGCCGGATTCTGAGCACCCGCGCTCTGGACCGGGTGCTGCGCAAGGTGTCGGCGGACGAACTGACCCGACACCGCTGAGCCGCAGGTTCCATCCCGCCCATGCAGCCCGCCCGTTCATCCCTCCGGCCCCCCTTCGGACAACCCGAGGCCCAGTTCTTTGCGCAACAGGCGTTCGTACATGCGGGTGACCTCCGCTTCCGCGCCCGCCTCAAGAATATGAGTGAAGTAGGGTTTTGAGTTCGCCTCGAACAACACCCACGGTTCGTCGCTCCCCCCATGCGTGCCGGTGCGTTCCCGAACCCCCACGTCGAGGCCGGCGAAAACCACACCGGTCTGCTCATACACCGGTCGTGTGAATTCGCCCAATCGGCGCAGAAGATTCAGGTCCTCCACCATCTGGCAGTGACCCGTTTCCCAATAGCGCGCCATGAAACCCTCGCTGCCCCCACTACGCTCGTACGCCAACAGGGGTTCACCGCGCAGGCTGATCACCCGGTACTCACGCGCCAACGGAACAAAGCGCTGGGCTAGGGCGACGTAATCATAGAATCGGGACTTCTGGTCGAAGACCGATGCCAACGCGCTTTTCACGGCATCCAGGTCATGACACAAGCGGACCCCACGCCCCAGCGAGCCCGAGTTTGGCTTGACGACCAGGGGCAGCCCCAGGGTGTCACCCGCCCGCTCGGCCATTTCAACAACTCCGCGCTCCCTGACGTAGTGCTGGTAGTCCGGGTCCGTCCCCGGATCGAGGAAGGCCAGGGTATCGGGCATATGAACATGCGCGTTGAGCACGGCATGGAAATGAGCCTTGTCCGCGCACAATGCGGCCTGGGCCTCATTGTTGAAGGGGGTACGCGACAGACTGAACCACCAGGGTGTTCCGGAGGAGCCAGTACGGACCGTCAGAAGATTCTCCTCACGATCATGCACGCGAACTTCAAGGCCCAGTCCGCGAGCGGCGACTTGCAGACAACCCAATTGGCCTAACACGGAAAAAACCCTTCCAACCCGTCATACGGGCGGACCAATGCGCCCCTGCCCAGCCCGAACACTCAGTTGTGTACGCTCAGCAGTTCGTTGCCGGCAATACGATTCTTCCGCTCTTTTTCCTCGTCACTGCGCACCAGTTCCAGCTGTTCGAGGTAGCCCTCACTGACGTCGCCAGTCACATAGCGACCGTCGAACACGGAGGCGTCAAAGCTGCTGATGCCGCGATTACCCCGGCGTACCGACTCTTTCAGATCTTCAAGATCCTGGTAGATAAGGCCGTCCGCCCCGATCGCCTTGGCGACTTCATCGTCCGTTCGTCCATGGGCAATCAGCTCATGGGCGTTGGGCATATCGATACCGTACACGTTGGGGTGTCGCACCGCGGGCGCGGCCGAGGCGAAATACACTTTGCGCGCGCCCGCGTCGCGCGCCATCTCGATAATCTGTCCCGAGGTGGTGCCACGCACAATGGAATCGTCAACCAACAGAACGTTCTTGTCCTTGAACTCAAGATGAATGGGATTGAGCTTCTGCCGTACCGATTTCTTGCGGATGGTCTGGCCGGGCATGATGAAGGTACGCCCGATATATCGGTTCTTGATGAATCCTTCTCGGTAGGTCACACCCAGCGCATTGGCCATCTGCAGCGCGGAGGTTCGACTGGTATCCGGTATGGGAATCACCACGTCGATGTCCACATCGGGCCACTCCCTGAGAATCTTTTCCGCCAGGAACTCACCCATGCGCAGACGCGCCTTGTACACCGACACCCTGTCGATAATCGAGTCCGGCCGTGCGAAATAGACGAACTCGAACAGACAGGGGTTGAGTTCCGGTCGCTCCGCGCATTGTCTGTTGAAGACTTCTCCGCTTTCGGTGATGAAGAAGGCTTCGCCCGGCTCCACATCGCGCACCACGGTGAAGCCCAGAGAATCCAGGGCAACGCTCTCCGAGGCCACGCAATACTCGGCGCCCTTGTCGGTGTCGCGTCGACCAAAAACCAGCGGCCGGATTCCAAAAGGATCACGAAAGGCCAACAGGCCGTAACCGGGGATCAGGGCGACCGAGCCATAAGCTCCACGACAGCGCCGATGCACGCCAGCGACCGCTCGGAACAAATCATCGGGCTCGATGCGCAACTTACCGATGGCCTGCAATTCCGCAGCAAGAATGTTGAGCAGAATTTCCGAGTCGGACTCGGTGTTGATGTGCCTCAGCCCCTCCTCGAACAACTCCTGCTTGAGGGCATTGGCGTTGGTCAGGTTGCCGTTGTGCCCCAGGGCAATGCCGTACGGGGAGTTCACGTAGAAGGGCTGGGCTTCGGCGGAATTTGAGAGGCCCGCCGTGGGGTAGCGAACGTGTCCGATACCGATGTTGCCTTGCAGGTCACGCATGTGACGGGTGCGGAACACATCGCGCACCATGCCGTTGTCCTTGCGCAGGAACACATGACCGTCCTGTGAGGTCACGATACCGGCCGCATCCTGTCCCCGATGCTGAAGGACGGTCAGGCCATCATAGAGGGTCTGATTTACCGGGCCGCGCCCGACCAAACCGATGATGCCGCACATGCAGGAACCTCTTTCCCGTCAGGGGGGTGAATCGTGTGCGAAGACTAATTCAGATTGGACGCAATGTCGCCGGGCATGATCGCCATCAGACGCTCAGCGAGGGGTTCAACCTGTGCAATCAGTGCGGACTCCCGCCACCAGGGATCATTGACGAGGGGGGTCATCCCCCCGGCCAGAACCAGCACGGAAACGATCAGAAGCCCACGTGCGGCGCCGAAAACCAGTCCCAGGGCACGATCGGTACCGGACAATCCGGATCGCTTGACCAACTCGACGAGCATGCGCAGAACCAGGTTGCCGACAATCAGCGCGCCAACGAACACCGCCGTGAAGGCGGCACCCTGTTTCAGCGAGGGCGTGGCCAGGGGCATCTGAGGGGCCAGGAGATGGCCGAATCGCAGAGCGCTTCCCGCCGCGACGGCCCAGATCCCCAGGGATAGGGCCTCCCTTACAAGCCCTCGGTAAAGGCTCAGCAGAGCGGACACGGACACCACGAGAATGATGCCGACATCCGCCCAGTTCGTTGTCACCGTCGCATCCACGATGCACCGCCCTCCCCCTCTTGCGGCAAGGAAGGCATCGCCGCTCCATGGTGGCCCGATGCTCGCCGGTCCCCGGTCAGACGGGCCGATGCCATCTCAGCCCCGGTCACGCACGGCAATGGCATCGAGTTTGAAGTTCCGTTTCACCGAATCGCGGATTCGCTTGGCTTCGCCGACTTCGGCCACCGGCCCGACCCGAACCCGGTACAGCGTTCCGGAGGAACGCTTGAGCGTCTCGATATCCGCGTCGAAACCGGACTTCTTCAATCGCTTCACGAGCGCCGTCGCATTGGACTTCTTGCCAAAGCTTGCGACCTGCACGGTCCAGGAACCGCCAGCCGTCGGGGTGG
>JBMYTY010000189.1:0-4409 GCA_049604855.1 Gammaproteobacteria bacterium
TGACGCAGCAGCGGCCCTTGCGCACGGATCTCGGCACCCGTGTCACGGATGCGGCGGATGGCCTCGCGGGCGATGTCGGTGTCCAGTTCCTTCCAATGGTTGTAGTGGGCCATCAGGGCCACATGCTTGCCGGACTCCACCAGGTTCTCCAGCAGGCGCAACATGTCGTCCGCGTCCTTGTCGGTGACTAAGCGGTAGGGCCAGAAGGTCAGGGACTTGGTGCCGATGCGTACGGTCTGGATGTGATCGAACTCCGGCGAGGTCAATCCCTCCAGGTAGGGGACCATGTTGCGCGTCTTCATGATCATGGGATCACCGCCGGTGAGCAGCACATCGCTGACCTCCGGGTGCGCACGCAGGTAATCATGCAGCTGGTGTGCCTCGGAACTGGCGATGCGCAGGTCCTTGTCTCCTACGAACTGGGCCCAGCGGAAACAGAACGTGCAGTAGCTGTGACAGGTCTGTCCCTGGCTGGGGAAAAACAGAACCGTCTCCCGGTACTTGTGCTGCAGGCCGTTGATCACCTCTCCCCGGGCATCGCGGGGCCGGTTCAGCTCCAGCTGTCCGGCGGGATGCGGGTTGAGCTTGTTACGGATATCCCAGGCCGCCGCGCTGATCTCCTCGCGCGTCGCGTCGGCGCGGATCAGGCTGGCCATGCGCTCGAAATCCTCCGGCTGGAGCATCTCGCGCATGGGAAAAGTCAGGCGGAACAGAGGGTCGTCGGGCGCGCGCTCCCAGTCGATCAGCTCGTCGAGCACGTACTGATTGACCCGGAACGGCAGAACACTGGCCACCACCTGGATATCGAACTTCAGCTCCGGGGGCAGACGATCCAGTTCCTTGATCTTGGCCAGGTGCCGGTCGGTGTAGACCTGGAACGGCCGGGGATCAAAACGATCAGCGAGGTCGGCGCGTTCGGCCAGATTGCTCGGCGTGGTCATGGTCAGTCTCCCATTGGTGGCAAAGAGCACTCCCCGGAGGGCCTGACGGCGGGATGGGGAGCGAGACAAAGCACCGCGCATTGATCCGTTGCCTTTGAAAACAACGAGTTATACGGAGCAGATGCGCACGGGACGGAGAGCCTCGCGTCATCGGATCGAACGAAGGCGGTCCTTTGCGGGCCGCGCATTGAAACAAATCAGGTCCATGGCCGCAAAAAACCGCCGCGCGCGTTGGGGAAACATCATTGCGTTCCGGACCCGGTCAATAACGCGAAACGCCCGCGCGAGGCGGGCGTTTCGGGTCAGGCCGGAGAGCGGACTATTCGGCCGCGGGCTCGGCCGGTGCGGCCGGTGCTACGGCAACCGGCGGTGCCAGATAGTACGGATAGTAGCCGTAGTAGGGATGGCCATAGCCCCCACCGTAGAGGCCCGTGTTGGCCCTCATGCCGAAGGAGAAGCTGAAGCCTCCATCACCAAATCCCCAACCATCACCCCAGCCATTCCAGGGGCCTCCGTAGTAGCCAGGGCCCCACCAGGCCGATGCGGACGATGCGGCAGCCAGGGCGGCCGCGACCAACAGTGCTTTGAACCCGGTTTTCATGACACACCTCCCAGATTCCAGTAAGTCAAAACAGGATCGTATTGATTTCCCGCTCCGGGTCGGCTCCCGCGATTCATTCGATTTGTCGCGTGGGGTCTGGGCCCTTTCCGGGACTGGGTTCAGCTTAGGCCCACCGCACTACATCAGCAATCGATAATTTACCGATTTACCCTCGAAGCTCAGCCTTGTTGATCGTCATCAACAGGCCGCTTGTTGAGCCCGATGAAGTCCACCTTTTGCCCGGCGTCCGGCCCCTGAAAAGGGCTGGTCGGCTCGACCTCGTCGGGAAACACGCGCCGACCATGAAACAGCGCCGAGATGTTAGACCCCGTGCCCTTGATCTCCACCAGGATCACCGTCAGCAGGTGCAGCAACATCCACATGGCGATGGCCGTCGCGATCGCCCGGTGCCATGAATCCACCGCCCAGTCGCCCCAGAGCACGCCGTAGCCGGACACCACCTGCACCGCCAGCAGGGCGAACAGCAACAGGTACAAGGGCCCCCAGAACGGATTGTGCGCGTACCAACGCGGCAGGGGTGTCGCCCCGAAACTGGCATAGAAGCGGAACATGTCCATGAGCAGGGCCGGACGTCGGAACACGGTGGCGAGAACACGCCCGCCCGCCACGCCGCGATCAGTCAACAGCAAACCGATCCGCCCCAGCAGGGCAACAGCCACCACGTGGGCGCTGAGCAGATGCACATCCCGGGCGGCGGCAAACAGGTCCGCGCTTTGGCCCATGAGCCAGCCCGTGACCCACAGGGCGATGGTTCCCAGGGCCAGGGCCCAGTGAAGCAGGCGCAGGCTCACCGGCCAGACGAGAACAAGCTTCGCTTTCTCCGCACTACTGAGCATCAGGTCTTCCGAACAGGTTGTGGCTTTCAAGGGTGCGACAGTGTGCCCGTCGCGGCCCCGGGCGTCCTTGCAAATTCACAAGGGCGAACAGGCGACCGGGATGTACCAGCCCGCTACCTGGAGTCCACGCACGGCCCGGTCGGGTCCTCGTCGGGCGCACGCAGAAAGGCGCCCACAACGGTGGCGACACAGCGAGCGTTCTCCACGGCACCGTGCCCCACGCCCGACAACGTCAGCGAGTAACTGTGGGAAAGATGTCGGGCCACCCGGTCGGCCCATTCCGGCGGGGTCACCGGATCGAGCTCACCGGACAGCAGCAGGGTGGGCAGGGAGGAGCTCACCGGCTGCCGGAACCCATCCGGCGTCCCGTCACCGGGCATCACCCGGCAGGTGTCGTATGGCCAGGACTCACGGTACAGGTGGGCGAACAGTGGAGAACGATCGGCGACCGCGAGGACATCATCGCGGGAGACGGGGCCCGCGTCATGACAATCCACGGCGATCATGACCGGGTCGCTGATGCTTTCATCGAGCACATAGGCCACGTATTCCTGGCTCATGTCGATGAGCAAGTCAGGCTCGCGCCCGTGGTACAGCTCGTTGAACAGGTTGGGGACCTGCTCCGCGGACTCCCACCAGTACAGGGCCGAGAACACCACATCGGCGAGCACCGCCTCATCGACCCGTACCAACAAACCACCTTCATCGGGGCGGCGAACGCGCACCTCAATCGGCCGCGACCGCAACCGCTCGAACACCACCGGGTACTGAGCCTCGAAATCCGGATTCTCGACCGAACACAGCGGATCGGCCGCGCACCAGACGGCGACGCGATCCAGCGCATCCTGCATCAGGCCGGGCCCTTCCAGTCGCATGTTCACCTCGGGCGGGTAGACCCCGTCCAGGACCACGGCACGGAAGCGGCCCGGATCACGACGCATCAGCTCCAGGGCCAGGCGGGTACCGTAGGAGGACCCGAACAGGTTCCAGGGTCCCCGGCCGCTCGCCTCCATCAGGGCCAGAGCATCGTCCGCGTTCAATGGGGTATCCAGCGCTTCCAGGTCCCAGCCCTCAGCCGCCAGACGCTGAAAGCACGTCCGGGACAGATCAAGAACGCGCCGCAACAAGGCATCACGCGGTTCCCGCCCACGCAACTGGGCCTCGTAGGCGGGAAAAAGCCCGGGGCAGACCAAGGACGGGCTGCCCTGCCCGGTGCCGCGTTGCTCGTAGATATACCAATCGCGACGGCTGCCCAATGCATCGATCCAGTCCAGCCAGAAATCGATCCCCTCCGCCCCGATGAATGCCGACGCGCCGGGACCACCGTTGAGGTACAGCACGGGGTCGTCCTCACGCCACCAGGACAACTCCGGCACATAAACCACGGCCAATTCCCACGTCGGCGAACCGGACGTACGCAGACGCCCGCAGTACACCGGTCGCCAGAACGGCGTCTCGAACTCGCAGGCCCGCCAGCGCAGCGCACTCCCGTCCGCAAGCACCCTGTCGACGGGCCGCGGGTACAGCAAAAGCGGTGCGAGCAGATAGACCAGGCCAAGGAGCACGCAAACCGCCCCGACCACGAGCCCGCCCCCAACTCCGGACCGGGACCCGGACCCGAACAGGGCCCTGCTCCATCCTCTTCGCGAACGCGGGCTACGGGGCGGACCGGGGAAACTCATGGCCCGATTATGCCCAAGGCCCACACGCCGAATGCGTGTCATGGAACTGAAACAGGCAGGCAACGGAGCGGAAACAAAACGGCTTTAGCCTTCGCGCGCTTATTACCCGCCCCGACAACCGAACCCCGCCGGTGGAGACCCACACATGAACTTCCGCACCCTCTCCGTTCGCTCCCTGCTCATCGCGGCCACCGCCGCCGTCGCCCTGAGCGGCTGTAACTCCAACGCTCCCAAGGAAGAAGCCAAGGCCGCCGAGCCGGTTTCCCTGGGCAACGAAGACCTGTACGAAGTGGTCCACGACGGCCGCATCAACGTCTTCTACGACCGC
>JBMYTY010000190.1:0-4398 GCA_049604855.1 Gammaproteobacteria bacterium
CGCTGCGCATCCGTAACACCCGATGTAGGTGATGCGCCTGGGCCTGGGGGAGTTCCAGCCGGCCATGGGAATCTCTCCCGGATGAGAGGTAGATGCGGGGGGAGGACACGACTGGGGGCTCCAGACTCTGCTCCGGACACCCCGACTCAGCCGGGCAGTGTCAGTTCAGTTTTGTCCCGGGTGCATTCGAGCAACTTGTCGAATGGAGCGTGGGCACTGAATTCTTGGGATATAACCCAGATCTGCGTCATTTCGTCCGAGAATCCGCTGAGGGTGAGCAGGGTTTGGTCCATACGCTCACGGTCGAAAAAGGCAAAAGGTTCATCAAGTATGAGGGCTTGTTGCCGAACCCCCCGGGCGTCAGCAAGGGCCTGGGAAAGGGCGAGTCGGACCGCGAGAAGAATCTGCCGTTGGGTCCCGCTGGAAAGGTCCTCGAGATCGACGAAATCGTTCTTATCCGTGGAGAACACCTCCATGGCGAAGTTGCCGGCAATCTTCATGTGCTGGTAACGGCCATCGGTGATAAGTGGAACGAGGCGTTGGAGGTAATCGCGGATCTGCGTGTTGAACTGGCTGTAGATGCGGTGGACGGTTCCGTCGATCTGCTCCAGGGCGATCTCCCTGATCCGAATACGGTGCTCGGGCGTGCCCAAGCCGGACTTCGTTGCCTCAAGGCGCGCGCGCATTTCTGACGCCTCGCTAAGACGCGCTTCTTCCTCCTTGATTTGTTCTTCGACCTCGCTGTGGCGCGCCTCCAAATCCTCTACCCGAGAGCCCAGTGAAGCCAGATCTTCATCCCATTGGCCCGAGAAGTCGGGACGGGCGGCTCTGAGACGCTCTCCCGATTCGGCAAGAGGCTCAAGAAACCGTTCAAAACCTTCCGCATCGCAGAGCACGCGACCCTCTCCCTCCACGAAATCGGTGGCGGATTGGTGCAGGGCCTCGTCATCCAATTCAGCCACCAGATTCATGCGATCACGGACCGTGCCCGAATCCAGATCGTCGAGAATCCCCAATTCCTGGTGAACCCTTTTGTTCTTGCGCTCGAGTTCCGCTAACGCAACTTTCCCGTCCAGCAAGCCGCGGCCCAGGGAGCCACCACGAACCAGCAGAATCAGCGCAAGAAAAATCATCGCACCGGCGAAGCCGACGAGCAGATTCAATTGATCGCCGGTGAGCCCACCGTTGAGTTGCGGAACTTGGGCAAGCCATCCCTGCAGCCGGGTGCCCATCGGCGAGTCCGGCTGCCTGGCGAGGAACCACCACGCCGCGCCGCCCGCTGCACCCAGAATCGCAAATAACAAAAACAGGCGCGTGTTGCTGCTCCGGCGTTTGCGCAAGCGATCGCATTGGCCCTGAAGTGCTGACTTTTCGCTCTCGTAACCACTCTGAGCGGAATCGGCAGGCACTGTCGTGTTATCGGTTTCGTCCACGGAGCCCGTGGGCGTATCCCCGTCCGACTCGTTGGAAGGCTCCGCGTCTGGCGCGCTTGAGTCCGCGCTGCCCGGAGCCTCGTCCTCGGAGTGTGTTGCTCCGGCCCAGGTTCGAAGGTTCTCCCCGTATTGCTTCGCGTCGCGGAGGATGGCCGCTTCGGTATCCAGGCGGCTGCCGTAGTCATCAGCCCATGCACGCAATTCCGGAAGGCTGAATTCCTCCGGAAGATCGTCGTCTTCCGCGGCGGCCGTCAGTGCGGCGATGGAACCGTCAAGTCGCCGACGTGCGGATTGCTGGCGATCCGGAAGGGTTTGGTCGGTGCCGTCGAGGGTGATCGCGATGGCCGACTCCACGTCGTCCAGGGCGGCTTCCATATCGTCGCGACGATTGCCCTCATTGTCCCTCTCCTCTACCGCCGCGGTGAGGTCCTCGGCGAATTTCTTGCGATCGGCGGAAAGCGTTGGTAACCGTTCTTCGTCCACATCGAGCTCGTCGAGCCGCGATTCCAGGTCTTCGATTTCCCTCTCGGATGATTCAATCAGTGCCGCTGCTTCATCCATTTCCCGTTGCAGGCCTTGGGCTACATCGTCGAGTTCAGCGACACCGAGGAGTTCGCGCAACATCTGGCTTTGTGGGTGGAGGGCGGCGAACTCCTTCTGGGCGAGGTAAAACGCTTCCACATACTGGTCGAAGTCGAACCCGATAACCTGAGTGACCGCGGCATTCACCGCATCCATGCCCTGAGCGATGGTCTCGTCGGTATCGCTGCGCACAAGCCGTGCGCTATGCGCGCCGCTGGAACTGATCATGCGAACGGCAAGGTAAGGTGTTGAGCCGGTACCGAGAAAGCGGAGTTGAACTTCCGCGTCCTGTTCGCCCCATTTGATGATCTTGTCGAGGCGGTCCGCGGAGACGGAGAAAGTACGGCCGAACAAGCCGAGACAGATGGACTCGGCGATCGCGGATTTTCCAGCCTCGTTGGGACCCGCGATCCCGATCATGGAACGGGCGGGAATGTCTTCGAGCTCAAGGCGGCTGTACTTGTAAAGGTTATGGGCGCTGAATGATTGAATGATCATGTCCGTGGGCCTTTACCGGTCTTCCATGCGCGAAAGCACGAGCTCGCGTGCTTCATCGAATGAGGTCGCGTCAAACTCCGGGTTGTTACCCATGTTCCGTTCGCGTTCGAAGTCCGTGTGCTCTTCGAAAGCCGCGCGGGCGCTTTTGACCTGAAAGCTGGAAGACTGTGATGGGGACGCCGTATCGCTCATTGAGGCTCCGGAATGGTCGTGTTCTGGCGGGGTGGGCCCGCGGCTGTCGCGCGCAAGGAAAGGGCAAAGGGAGCCATCGGACTGGTGCGAGTGGAAGAACACCGCACCCTTGGTTTGATTCAGACGTGGAATCCCGCCAGCCGATGGCGTTTTCCGCGCGCATTCTCCGCCAATGACCGGGGCCGCTCAACTAAGCGGAATCTACAGCGCTATTGACCCGTGTGATGTCCAATACGAGTCCGTTAGGAAATGAATACCCGCGAAGGTGCAACCTTGTTCACGCTGCCGCCATGGATGTGATGGGCTAATGGAGCACATGTCGCGACAATCACCCCATCGACTGTCCGTCGATCAACTTCAGGGGGGAAGAGCTGAGTGAAACCATTCTGGGAAACCGTGCCACTGGGCGAAATGAATCGTGAGCAGTGGGAATCCCTGTGTGATGGCTGCGCGCGTTGCTGCCTCTTCAAGTACGAAGATGAAGACACCGGCCAGATCCACCACACGGATGTGGTCTGTCGCCTCCTCGACCTGGATCAATGCCGATGTACCCAGTACACGGAGCGGAGCACTTTGGTGCCCGATTGCGTCACCTTGGATGCGGGGAATCTGGACGCGCTGCATTGGATGCCGTCCACCTGTGCCTACCGCCTGCTTTTCGAAGGCAAGAACCTCCCGGCATGGCACCCGCTGGTGAGTGGTGACGCGCGCTCGGTGGAGCGGGCGGGGATATCCATTCGTGGCCGAGTGGTATCCGAGTCGGAGGTTGAGGATCCGTTGGACCGTATCGTTACCTGGTTGGACGATTGACCGATGGCGAAGTCAGATTGCTTTCTCGGGAGAATGCTCCCGGCTGAGGGCTTCCATGGC
The DNA here is from genome assembly GCA_049604855.1 of Gammaproteobacteria bacterium. Lineage (GTDB taxonomy): Bacteria > Pseudomonadota > Gammaproteobacteria > JACKNK01 > JACKNK01 > JBMYTL01. The sequence continues at coordinate 3,576 of JBMYTY010000190.1, forward strand.
CTGCGCCTCGGTAGCGGATAGGTGGCGCCAGGGGTTTGGAATCAAGCCGGGAACCCGGTCCATGTAACGGGCATAGGCGTTGCCGTGATAGGCGAGTAGTTTGCGCTCCTCCAGGCGGCTGCCCAGCGCGAAGTAGATCGTGATGGCGCTTCCGCTGATCAACAGCGCCATATCCACGTCGCGGGTCCAGATCAGGACCAGGCCCAGGGTGTACCAGGGATGGCGAACCCAGCGGTGCAAGGGTGATATGTGGAGATATTCCTGGTCCTCCACACGCTCCTCTCGTTCACGCCATTGGCGCAAACCAAGGAACTCGCTTCCATCGTAAAAACGCAGGGAGTAGACAAACCCCACTATGGCCAGGCCACTCAATAACCAGGCAAGACCGGCGAACACCCCCTCCCAGGCCCAGAGCGCCGCCCCCCTGTTGGCGTAGTGCAGAACGGCCACGGGAAGCAATGCAAGCACGGCGACGGCATTGAATCCGAGCCGATAAGTGGGCATCCATCCAGGATGATGGCTTGCGACCCAGCGCTTGATGGTCAGGGAGGCCAGTGCCGAGTGGAGCACCGCGTATCCAAGCCATGCGGCGATGAGAGCGAAATGACCCGAAGAAAGATTGAATGGATCGGGCGAAGCCATGGGGTAAGCAGTTCGGTGGCGTTGGGCTCTGAGACGTTGAGGCCAAAACGTCAAAGGCGCCCGTGGGCGCCTTTGACATGGCCAGATAGCTGGCCGGGTGTTTGGTCGGGGTGACTGGATTCGAACCAGCGACTCCTGCCTCCCGAAGACAGTGCTCTACCAAGCTGAGCTACACCCCGAG
>JBMYTY010000191.1:0-4381 GCA_049604855.1 Gammaproteobacteria bacterium
CACATGCCGCCCGCCTCGTTGATGCCTTCCTGGAGCACCTGTCCGCCCTTGTCCTCCTTGTAGAACATGAGCTGATCGGAGTCCTCAGGCTCGTAGAGCTGGCCGTCCACCGCGTAAATGCCCAGTTGCCGGAACATGCCCTCCATGCCGAAGGTACGTGACTCGTCGGGAACGATGGGCACCACGTGCTTGCCGATCTGCTTGTCGCGCGCCAGTGTGGTGAGGATGCGAACAAAGGCCATGGTGGTCGAAAACTCGCGTTCTCCGGAGTCGCCGAGCTGTTGCTTGAAGGCCTCCAACGGGGGGATCTGCAAAGGCTCCGCCTTTTGCCGACGCTGCGGCAGGCTCCCGCCCAGGGCGGCGCGACGCTCCTTCAGGTAGCGGATCTCGGGCGAGTCCTCTGGCGGGCGGTAGAAGGGGACATCAGCGACCTGATCGTCCGGGATCGGAACGTTGAAGCGGTCGCGGAATTTCTTGATCGCCTCGACGTTCATCTTTTTCTGCTGGTGGGTGATGTTCAGGGCTTCACCGGCTTCACCCATACCGTAGCCTTTGACGGTCTTGGCCAGGATCACCGTGGGCTGGCCGTTGTGCGCGACGGCGGCGGCATAGGCGGCGTAGACCTTGTGCGGGTCGTGGCCGCCGCGGTTCAGACGCCAGATATCCTGGTCGCTCATGGTGGCAACCATTTCCTTCAGCTCCGGGTATTTGCCGAAGAAATGTTCGCGCGTGTAAGCGCCGCCGCGTGCCTTGAAGGTCTGGTATTCGCCGTCCACCGCCTCCTCCATGCGCTTGCGCAGAAGGCCTTTTGTGTCGCGGGCCAGTAGCGGGTCCCAGTACGAGCCCCAGATCACCTTGATGACGTTCCAACCGGCGCCGCGGAATTCGCCTTCCAACTCCTGGATGATCTTGCCGTTGCCCCGCACCGGGCCATCCAGGCGCTGCAGGTTGCAGTTCACCACGAAGATCAGGTTGTCCAGTTTTTCGCGACCGGCCAGGCCGATGGCCCCCATGGACTCGGGTTCATCCATCTCACCGTCACCCAGGAAGGCCCAGACCTTGCGGTCGCCCTGGTCGATGAAACCGCGATTGTTCAGGTAGTGCATGAAGCGCGCCTGGTAGATCGCCTGGATGGGGCCCAGGCCCATGGACACCGTGGGGAACTGCCAGAAGTCGGGCATCAGCCAGGGGTGGGGATAGGAGCTGAGGCCGCCCCCGTCCACTTCCTGGCGAAAGCCGCGCAGGTCTTCCTCCTTGAGTCGCCCTTCCAGGTAGGCGCGGGCATATACGCCGGGCGCTGAATGGCCTTGAAAGAAGATCAGGTCGCCGGGGTTGTTGGCCGTTGGCGCGCGCCAGAAATGGTTGAAACCGACGTCGTACAGCGTTGCCGCCGAAGCGAAGGAGGCGATGTGGCCGCCCAGTTCGCTGGTGATCTTGTTCGCGTTGACCACGGTCGCCAGGGCATTCCAGCGGATCAGGGAGCGGACCTTGTTTTCCATCTCGTGGTCGCCAGGGCTGAGCTTCTCGAGCTGGGGCGGGATGGTGTTGATGTAGGCGGTGTTCGGGTTGAACGGGATGTGTCCGCCCCTTCGACGGGTGCGGTCGATCAGTTTCTCGAGCAGGAAATGGGCGCGCTCAGGGCCTTCTCTCTCGATGACCGCTTCCAGGGCCTCGAGCCATTCCCGGGTTTCGACGGTATCGACGTCATGGTCCAGGGATGGTGAATGGGGGGGATTTGCCATGGTGTTCTCCACGGGGGGCATCGGAACGGTAGACCGATCGCCTTTTGAGCGATGGCCCGCGAAACCCCGGCTTGGGTTCGGGGGAGTGAAAAGGCGGGAATTCTATACTCAGTATTGAGTGTTTTGGAGGATTGGATGTGCCGACTCAGTCGTCCAGCTCCATCCGGGTCGCCTGCTCGGCCGGCAGGGGTAGAAGGCGATGAATGGCCTGGAGCAAAGTCTTAACCCGGATGGGTTTGGGAAGGTATTCGTTGAAACCCGCCTCCAAGCCGCGATGGATGTCTGCTTCCATGGCGTTTGCGCTGACGGCCAGTACGGGTATGTCCCGGGTGCGCGGATGGGCGCGCAGACGCTTCAAGACCTCGTAACCGTCCAGGGTGGGCAGATTGATATCCAGCAGAATCAGCCCCGGCTGATGGGCCTGGGCAAGATCGAGGCCGGAGAGTGGTTCGGGCGCGGCGATCAGCTCGAAGGGGGTGTATTTCTGGATGATGCTTTGCACCAGCTGCATGTTCGCGGGGTTGTCTTCGATATACAGCACTGTCGCGTGTTGCCCCGTGAGCTGGCCACTGGTGAAGGCCCCTGAGGCATTCGGGTTGGAGCGTGGCTTGAGCGCCCGGGAACGGGGCAGGTCGATCCAGAAGCAGCTGCCTTGCCCCGGGGTGCTCTCGAAATCCACATAAGCGTTCATGGCCTCGGCGACGCGGCGTGAAAACACCAGGCCGATACCCGTGCCCTCGATGGTGGTGCGTTCCGCGCCCAGGCGTTCAAACGCGGTGAACAGCTTGTCCCGTTGCTCCGGGCCGATGCCCGCGCCGGTGTCATGCACGCTCAGGCGGACGCGGTCGTCCCGGCTTTCGGCGCTCACTCGGACGCGCCCACCGGCACGGTTGTATTTGACAGCATTGGAAATGAGGTTGAGCAGTATCTGTTTCAGGCGGGTGTAATCGCCTTTTACCGCGAGGGCCGAGTCCGGGTGGCTGAACACGAGCTCGATCTCCTGGCTGGCCGCCAACGGTCGGGCCAGGGCCTCAACCTCGTCCAGGACCAGGTCCACGCCCAGGTCCTCGATGCTCAGTGCCAGGCGTCCCGATTCCACGTGGGCGAGGTCCAGTACCTCGTTGACCAGTGTCAGCAGATGTCGGCCCGCCTTGTCCATGAGCCCCAGGTACTCCACCTGCTCGTCGGCGCTGGTACCCATGCGCATCAGTTCGGTGAATCCGATCAGGGCATTGAGCGGCGTGCGCAATTCGTGGGACATGCTCGACAGGAACTGTGTTTTCGCCGCGCTGGAGTGCTCGGCCTGTTCCTTGGCCTTGAGCAGCTCCGCTTGCAGCATGGCCTGCTCGGTCACTTCGGTGGTGGCGATGCCGAACAGCGTGCCGGAGGTGGTGACCGGGAAGAAGCTGGAGAGAAAATGGCGTTCGACCCCGTTGCGGTCGAGGTGATCATGATCCCAGGTCATCGCGTGGCCATCGCTGATGGCCTCTTGCGCCGCGGGGGACAACACGATGTCTGACTGTCGCATGTCCATCTCGTCGGACCAGCGGCCATGCTGGCGGTTGCCGAGCAGCTCCTTGCCGGTTTCATCGAACAGGGCCAATCCGATGGGCAGGTGGTCCACGATGCCGTGAATCTGGGCATCGCGTTCCCCGATCTTCTCCACCATGGTGTTGAAGTTCGCGCCCAGCTCGCCGAACTCGTCGCTACCGAGATCGGGCAGCCTGTGATCCTGATGTCCTTCGGCCTGCGCGTGAATGCCGTCGCGTATGGTCGTGATGGGCCGTAACACCAGGCGGTTGATCACCATCCAGGCAACGACCATGAGGACCATCAGGCCGGCCAGGGCAATGGCCGCCGCGTTCCATAGGGCGGTACCCGCCTGCTGCCGCGCGAAGCTCCAATCGAATCGGATATACACCGCTCCGCGATAGTGCTCGTCGGGGATGATCAGGGCATCGACCGCCTTGAGCGGTAGTTCAGCGGGAATGGCGGCTTCGTCGGGGGCTTGAAACTCGCCTTCCATGTACATGCGGTTGGCCGATGGGCCCAGGTCGGCCAGGCCATCTTCCCGCCAGAGCGGTTCCAGGATGACCAGGTCGCCATTGGCGGCGAAATAGTGGCCGAAGATACCGCTGCGCGAAGCCGTGGCCAGGGCGACGAGCATATCCGCCCCGCCGTCATCGAGTGGGTTGGTGGAGCGCACGCTGGAGGCCCAGATGGTGAACGGCGCGCGGGTGGCCACGGTGATGCCTGATATGGCGTCGGACTTGTGGGTGATGTCCTCAACCGCGATCCGAATGGCATCACTGCTGGCGCTCGCATGGGTGGCTTCGTTCACCGCGGTCGACAGGAGATGACCACGTTCGATCAGGTCCTGGCGCAGTTGTTCCAAGGCGGATTGATAGACCCCCCAGGCCACCAGCGCGCAGACCAGAAGGCCCGGAACGCTCATGAAGAAGAGCAACTTGGTCTTGAGGGAAACGGCTCGCATCAATTGGATTCCATGCCCGGCGCTGGGCATTATCGTTGGCTCGCTTAACCGTTGCCCTGGGAGTCTGACAATGGTGCAGGATCGCGGCCGCTCCAATCCCCTCACTTTCTCTCTGCTTTCCCGATACCGCATGGGGGGCGGGCTG
>JBMYTY010000192.1:0-4369 GCA_049604855.1 Gammaproteobacteria bacterium
CTCACCGGAAACCTGCTTGCCCTCCAGCGTTATGGACCACGAATCACCTTTCGGCTGGGCAAGCAGGTGCGTGTCATGAGCGCGACGCCCGAAGACCGTCATTTCACGGGACCAAAGCTCCACCATCTTCACCGGCATGATGGGTTCACCGTCACCCTCGGCGGTGATCAGGTCGAGAAAAGGATCGAGGTCGATGGTGTCCAAGCGGCCGCGCAGGACGAGGCCATCCGAAGGCACTGGTGGAACCCCGTTGCTCAGATAGACACCCGCAGCCTTAAGCGCGTATTGATCACCGTCGGACGCGAGCTTCAAGCGCCCGATCAGCTCATCACCCAACTTGATATGCACCGGCCCGGGCTGGTCGTCCACTACGCTGACACGCAGGTCAAGGCTCACCGGCTGCCCGCTGGGTTTGGCGAGAGGGGGCGGCAGATTCAGACTGGCCTCACGCAGATCAGAACGGATACGCACATCGGTACGCCCGCCAGAGCCCAGGGAATCGACTGAGATCACCCAGGTGGGCTCGCCATCGAGCCAGCGGTCCAGGCCTTCGGCACCCTCGCCGAGCAGGCGCGCCGCGCTCATCTTCGCTGTCATCCCTATGGCCAGATCACCCGAATCCTTTCCCGGTGCCAGGGTGATCCGTACGGGGCGCTCGCGAAGCACCGCATCAATGCGCTCGGAACGCACGGAGCGACGATCAAAACGAACCTCGCCGCGCACCCGCTTGAATGGCAATCGCGGCTCGCGAACCGTGGCCTGGGCCGAGAGCAACTCCAAGCGCCCCTCAATCTCGGTTTCGAGGGTATCCAGAGGCAGTGTGACCGCGAGATCCAACACGCCCTCGCCGTTGAACTCCAGGCGATTCAAGCCTTCGCCGATCTCCTCCCGAAGGGGGCTTTCATTCACGAAACGCTGCATGTCCAGAAGCGGCCCGCGAGCCTGGCCGTCGATACTCAGAACCGCGTTTTCAAGATCCGGGATGTGCACCTCGACCTGTTCCAGCACGCCATCCCAGAGCCGGGCCCGTCGACCGTGCACCCACAGGCTCCGGTTGATGAAGACGACATCCGCCTCCACCCCCGTGATTCGGGGCCACCCGTCCCAGTAGTGCAACACGCCGTCTTTCGCGTGAAAACGTACTTCAAACCGTCCATCACCATTGTCGAAGGGGAAATCCGAGGGATTGCCGCGCAACATGAAACTGCCCTGAGTAACCCTGCCCTCCTTGAAGGCGCTGGAAAGCCACTGCGTGGTCAGCTCCGGCATGATGGCGACGGGCAGATACTTTGGCGTGGCCGTGCCATCGCCGTCCCACAGGCGCCCGCTCAGGTCCAGGTGGGGCGCTCCCTCGTCAGGAAACAAGGCGCTCAAACGTACGCGCGCGCTGGCATCAACGTTGCGCAGATCCAGCGTGTCCGTATCCACCGTCCAACCTGATTCGTCGCGCCGCCAAAGCACCCGTCCGCGCACCTGCCCCAGATCCAGGGGCGCGGGGAACAAATCCCCAAAATCGACCTTGAGCGCGGTTGATTGCAGCTCGGCGCTGCCCCCCGACGAATCAGCATGCACGCGAAGACCCAGCCCCTCCAGGCCCGGGGTATCGCCGAAGCGACGCGATTGCACCTCCTCAACCCGGGCATCGACACTGAAGTACGGTGAGCGTATCGGCCCCTTCAGTTCCAGAGTCAGGTCATGAACCTGCGCATCCGGCCGCAAGCCTTCCAGGGCCTCCCGGATACGCATGGGGAGCCGCTCACTGTGCAGGGCGAGACCGACCAGGTCGTTCAAACGCGCATGGTCAAGCGTCAGCCCCAGGTCCAACTGATCCGCATCCGGCATCACCTGCCCCGTCAGGGCCAGGCGCCCCGCGGGCCAGGCCCCGGATGCGCCACTCACCCGCATGGGATCGATGTCCAACCGCCAGCGTTGCTCATCGAGCTGCCAGTGGAAACGACCGGAGAGGGCATGGATATCCGGCGCCTCATCTGACGGCTTCTTGTCCGGGTCAGTACCGCGCCCCCCCTCGAGCACCAGATCCGTAAGCTCGGTGTCACCGGCAAGATCGACCAGCGAAGCACGTTCCCATCGTGCGGAAAGGTTCAGGTTCAAACTTCCATGACGGATTTCCGCGCCCAGCACATCCCGATCCTTCAACCAGGCGCCCAGGTTCATGGCGCTCAGGCTCAGCCGACCGTCACCGGACCAGTCAGAGGAGAAAAGATCCCCGGTCAAATCCACTTCCAGGGACATGGGACCACCGAAACGGGAGGGTGGGAGCACTTCACCGCTCAGGCGGTGCCCGTGGCCCGAGTTGATCAGGCTGAGTTGGTTGATACTGAATGGCAAAGGCGGCATCCCGGCGCGACGGCGGTCATCCGTCCAATGCACCTCGATCTCGCGCAGCCGGACCCGGGGCAGGCGCTGCATCCACGCCACCGCCTGCAGGCGGGCATTGCCCTCCGCATCGTCACCGGGCAGGTTTTCCAGGCCCGCGACGGTGATTCGGCGGTCTTCATGCCGACGCACCCAAAGGCGAGCCCGCACCACTTCCAACTCGTCCAATCTCGGGTCCAGGGCGAGAAGAGAGCTCCAGACCGCCAGATCCACACCCAGCTCGTCGAAACCGAGCAGACGCGAGCCCCCGTCCCGATCCAGTATGGCGACATCCTCCACGCGCAAACGTAAATCGGCGCCGGTCCAGGAAGAGCGCACCCGTGCGACGCTGAGCGGCTGCCCCAGGGTTCGGCTCAGCCAAGCCTCGATATGTTGTGGATTGGCCTCCAACCATGCCGCCAGACCATGGGTGCCCGCCCCGACCAGGACTCCGGCGAGCGCGAACAGGAGCAGCGGCCAGCGAAGGATTCGCCAGGGTCTGCGGAGAAATACGCGCGGGCCACGTTGCTTTGGGGGCGGATCGGCGGGGGCATTCATGGGTCGGGACGACAGCGGGTTTCGAAGACCCGAATGGGGCGAGCCGGGATGTTGGGGGAATATCTGGGTGCTGGCATTGGGGAGTGCTACATGAGCACGACGTCAAAATTCTCCTGGGTGTAGAGCGGCTCAGCCTGAAAACGGATGGGCTTGTCGATAAACGACTCGAGATCAGCCACTGAAGCCGACTCTTCGTCCAACATCATGTCCACCACCGCCTGACTGGCCACAACCAGGAGCGACTCGGCATCGAACTGCCGCGCTTCCCGCAGGATTTCCCGGAAAATCTCGAAGCACACGGTCTCGGCGGTCTTCAGGGTCCCACGGCCTTCGCAGGTGGGACAGGCTTCGCACAGGATATGTTCCAGACTTTCTCGCGTGCGCTTTCGTGTCATCTCCACCAGGCCCAGCGAGGAAACCTCACTCACGTGGGTCTTGGCATGGTCTTTCTCCAAGGCCTTCTCGAGGGCCCGCAAGACCTGGCGCTTGTGCTCATCGAGCGTCATATCGATGAAATCGATGATGATGATCCCGCCAAGGTTGCGCAGGCGTAGTTGACGGGCAATGGCCTGCGCCGCCTCGAGATTGGTCTTGAAGATGGTCTCTTCCAGGTTGCGTCGCCCGACGTAACCACCGGTATTGACGTCGATGGTCGTCATGGCCTCGGTCTGATCGATGATCAGATACCCACCGGATTTAAGCTGCACCTTGCGGTTGAGGGCTTTCTGGATCTCTTCTTCGATGTTGTACAGATCGAACAGAGGGCGCTCACCCGGATAGTGCTCCACCCGGGCTGACATTTCCGAGCAGAACTTCGCGACGAAGTCCTGCACCTTGTTGTAGCTCTCGCGTGAATCAATGCGCACCTTCTCCAGGCCCAGCCCGACGAAATCGCGCAGGATGCGCAGCGCCAGGGGAAGATCCTCGTGTACGCAGGTCGGGGGGAAGGCGGCCTCGGCCTTTTCCTGCAGGTGGTTCCACAACTTGACCAGAAAACGCATGTCGTCACGCAACGCATCCTCGGGCACGTGTTCCGCCGCGGTACGCACTATGAAACCCAGCTTGCCTTCGCTGATCTCCGTGGCTCCGGAGATCAACTCCTTCAGCCGTCCGCGTTCATCCTCATCCTCGATCTTGGTGGAAATCCCGGCCGTGGGGTTGTGCGGCATGAGGACCAGGTAGCGGGAGGGAATGGTTATGTAGGTGGTCAATCGAGCCCCCTTCGTGCCGAGCGGATCCTTGACCACCTGGACGACAACATCGTCACCTTCCTTGAGCAACTGGTTGATATCGTCGGTCGGGGCTTCACCTTCGGGCGGGGTCTGGGCCACATCCGAAACGTGAAGAAACGCGGCGCGCTCAAGGCCGATGTCCACGAATGCCGCCTGCATTCCCGGCAACACCCGGCTCACCTGCCCTTTGTAGACATTGCCCA
>JBMYTY010000193.1:0-4344 GCA_049604855.1 Gammaproteobacteria bacterium
CCCTGGAAGACACCACCAAGCCCGACCCGAAGAGCACCTGATCCACCGGAGTACAGGGGTAAGATCATCATGGCCATCGACTCGCTAACCATTGCCGCCATAGTCGGCGCCCTCGGGGCGGCGGGCGTGATGATCTTTCTGCAAAGCCAAAAGGACAAAGCGACGGCGCAACGGATGGAGTTGCTGCACAAGGAAATCCGTCGCATGCACGATGCCCCGCACCTGCCCACGCATGCCTCGCGCGAGCTGTGCTGTGCCATCCGGCGGATCTACCCGGAGGCTGTCCATGGCGTCGACTACCAATTGGCGGACGAAGGTGAGGGGCCATACATCAAGGAATGGCTCATGGAGAAAGTCCCCGAGCCCGAGATCGAGCACCTGGCCGAGGCGATCAACGACCACCGGGCCGATGCCGAGAAGAACGCGTATCGGGAGGCACGTCATATGGCCTACCCCAGCGTCGGTGACCAACTCGACGCATTACATAAGGCGCGCATGGGTGATTCCACGGAATTGGAGATGCTCGACGTGGTCATTGAACGCGTCAAGGAACGCTATCCCAAGCACGCGGATTGCGAAGAGAACTGTAGCTAGTTTCCCCAGCGCCGACACATGCACCGAGCTCCCTCACGGACATGATCCAAGCCCCTTCCGCCTGACCAACCTTCCGCATCGAACGGACCGGTATGCACCCCGATCGGGGGAGAATCCAGCCGCATTCCCGCCCTCCCCAAGCCAGCGCGCGGAGGCACAACTTCCGCCACTCCCTCGTCGCCAGACCTGCAAACATCCGCAAAGTAGCAAATAATAAACCTCTAACTAACTGAAAATTAACGGAAAATTTCAGCAAACTCATTGCACGAACCGAGTCTGGGCCGCTAGATTGCAGGCCCGCTTTTGATACTCACTATTGGATCGTCGAATGAGTGACCAACCGACCGAACCGGAAGACCCCAAACCGCTTCCGTTTTCCGCGAAGGTCAACGAGGTCCCGGCCGATGCTCCCCTGCGCTGGTTGAAGCGCGGCCTGGAGGACATGAAGCGGGCCCCCAATATCTCTTTGACCTACGGTTTCGTTCTCACCCTCGTCAGCGTCATGCTGGCCTATGTGACCTGGCAGTTCGGCACCATGGGGCTGTATCTGGGAATGGCCACCGGGTTCGTGCTTATCGGGCCGGTGTTATCCATGGGGCTGTACTCGTTCAGTTGCCAGCTGGAGGAGGGACGTCAACCCGCTCTGGGCTATTGCGTGCGCGAGAGTCGACGCAACATCAAGGACATCCTGGTGTTCGCGTTTATCCTGCTCATCATCTTCATGCTCTGGGCCCGTTCCGCCTCCGCCGTGCACATCTTCTTCCCGATGAAGGCGGACTACAGTACCGAAGACTTGGTCCTGTTCCTGGGCATCGGCTCCACGATTGGGGCGTTTTTCTCGGCCATCGTGTTCACCGCCTCGGCGTTTTCCCTGCCCATGCTGATGGACCGCGATACCGATGCCATCACCGCGGTCATCACCAGTATCAATGCCGTCCTGCGTAACAAAAAGACCATGTTGGTCTGGGGGACCCTGATCGTAGGGTTCGTGTTGCTCGGTTTCGCCACGCTCCTGGTGGGCTTCGTGTTCATCCTGCCCCTGATCGGACATGCCACCTGGCACGCGTATCGGGAAACCGTCGATGCCAGCCTGTGGCCCCGAGCCGTGAGCTTTTCCGCCTGATTCCAGCCTGCCCCGCGCTTGCGGGGCTATGTGGGCTCGGGGGGGAATACGGGCTCTGGGGCGTCACCCCGGATGAGCGCCGATATCAGGCGGAATCACCGTCCTTGGCGTCATCGGCCTTGGCCTCGGTTTTCGGCGGCTTCAGTTTGAACAGGCGTCGTGGAGCGATCCGTCCATCGTCCTGCACCTCGCCGACACCAAAAAAGCGTCCTTCCTCGGCAAGCCGCACCCACCCGGATGTCGGCGCCTTCGGCACCATCACCGGCTGGCCCTGGCGCATGTAGAAGGCGGAATCACGATCCAGGTCTACCAGTGGCCAATGCGTAACGGCACTGTCGATAGGCAGCAGAAGATCGTCGAGGGCATAGCGGCCCTGATCCTCTACCAGGTCCTGCAACTGATCCAGGGTCACCATGTTCTCCGCGCCGAACGGCCCCACACCCAGTCGCCGCAACTGCGCCACGTGGGCACCGCAGCCCAGTTCCTCACCGATATCTTCTACCAGGGTGCGGACATACGTGCCCTTGGAGCAACGCACATCCAGATCGAGGAACTCCCCTTCGCGGCCAAGAAAGGTCAGTTCATGAATCGTCACGCGGCGCGGTTCCCGCTCCACGGTCTTGCCCTCGCGAGCAAGCTTGTACAAACGCTCTCCTCCCTTCTTGAGCGCGGAATACATGGGAGGGATCTGATCGATTTCTCCACGATAGCGCTGCAAGACCGACTCCAGTTCCGCCAACCGTCCCTCGTCAACGGGCCTTTCCGCGACCACGGTTCCCTCGGCATCGCCCGTCTCGGTCTTCTGGCCCAGGCGGCACCGGACCTGGTAATACTTGTCTGCCTCGAGAAGGAAAGCCGACATCTTTGTCGCCTCACCGAGACAGATGGGCAGCAGTCCTGTCGCCAGGGGATCGAGGCTGCCTGTATGGCCGGCCTTTTTCGCCTGGAACAGGTGCTTCACCTGTTGAAGGGCGCCGTTGGATGTCACAGCGGTAGGCTTGTCCAGCAGCAAAACGCCAGTGACGTTTCGATAGTTGCGTCGTCCCATGGAGATCGGGCCCGCGTAAGAAGTGGGAATCAGGGGAAAGGGGTGAAAAGTGGAACTGGAGCCGCGTGGCTTCAGTCCTCGCCGCGATCCGATTTAATGGCCTTGGCGATCAGGTCTTCCATGTGCATACCGCCCTCCACCACATCGTCGTACTGGAAGCGCAGTTGCGGGATCACGCGAATGCGCAGGCGCTGGCCAAGCTCGCGTCTGAGAAAGCCCGCCGCATGATTGAGTGCTTCGATAGCGGGTTCCCTGTCTTTCTCATCCCCTATGCGGGTCACGAAAACGCGGGCATGGGCGAGGTCACGCGAGACCCGGATTTCCGTGATACTGACCATACCCACACGGGGATCACGCACGTCGTCGCGAATCAACTCCGCGAGATCACGACGCAACTGACCGCCCAGGCGGTCGGCACGGGAATACTCGTTCGGCATGGGGGGCGCTGCCTGGAAGAAACGAACGTGGGCGAAACAGAGTTACAGGGCGGCAATCAAAGCTCGCGCTGAACCTCTACCCGTTCGAAGACCTCGATCTGGTCACCTTCCTTGACGTCGTTGTAGTTCTTAACGCCGATACCGCATTCCGTTCCGTTGCGGACCTCGTTGACGTCATCCTTGAAGCGGCGCAGGGACTCCAACTCACCTTCGTAGATGACCACGTTGTCGCGCAGCACGCGGATCGGGTTGTGACGCTTGACCACTCCGTCGATAACCATGCAGCCGGCGATCGCGCCAAGCTTGGCGGAGCGGAACACGTCGCGCACCTGGGCGAGACCGATGATCTCCTCGCGCACCTCGGGACTCAACAGGCCCGACAGTGCAGCCTTCACCTGATCGACGACGTCGTAGATGACGCTGTAGTAATGCACGTCCACGCCGGTTTCCTGCAGGGCCTTACGGCCCGGTCCATCCGCGCGGACATTGAAACCGATGACGATGGCCTCTGATGCCAGGGCAAGGTTGACGTCCGACTCGGTAATGCCGCCAACCCCGGAAGCCACCACGTTGACACGAACTTCGTCAGTACTGAGTTTGTCCAGGGCTTCCTTGATCGCCTCCACGGAACCCTGCACATCGGCCTTGAGGACGATGGGCAGACCCTGGGCCTCTTCTCCGCCCATATTGGCGAATGCCGATTCCAGCTTGACGGCCTTCTTCTGAGCCAACTGGACATCGCGGAATTTGCCCTGGCGGTGGCTGGCCACTTCGCGTGCCTTGCGCTCGTCGGCAACCACGACCATTTCCTCACCCGCTCCCGGCGTTCCGGAGAGACCGAGGATGACCGCTGGCATGGAGGGGCCCACCTCTTCAATGGGCTTGCCGGATTCGTCGAACATCGCGCGCACACGACCGAACTCGCGGCCGGCGAGGGCGATATCACCCTTGCGCAGGGTGCCACGCTGAACCAGAACGGTCGCGACGGGACCGCGGCCCTTGTCGAGGGCGGATTCGATGACAACACCACGCGCCGGGCCGTCTTTGGGCGCCTTCAGCTCCAGCACCTCGGCCTGCAGCAACACGGCCTCCAGCAGTTCGTCGATGCCCTCACCGGTATGTGCGGAGACGTTGACGAACTG
>JBMYTY010000194.1:0-4339 GCA_049604855.1 Gammaproteobacteria bacterium
CCGGACATAGCGGAAAGAACATTCCAGTTCGCGCGCCGCGTGGTGCGGCTTTAATTGGTCTTGGATGAGCGGTCCGGAGTGTCGATGGTGCTCTCAAATCAACTGCTCCGCTCCAGCACATTCATAGGGACCAATGTCGAGGAAGGGCAGGCCGCGCGCAGCGCCGCCGACTTCATCAGTTCCTACGCCATTGCGTGCAAGGACGCACGCGCAAGCCATGACCGGCTCAGATCGCTCGCCGCTTCCGACATCGTCCCCGAAGAACGTTTGATCGGGTTGCGGCATGGGTGCGATGAGTTGATCGCCTTCCTGACCACCATCATCAGGACAATGCGGGAGAAGAAGTCATGACCCGGTCTCAAGGCTCCCCGACTTCAAACTTCAAACTTCGATCTCCTTACTCCAACTACCTGACCGTTACCGCCGGTTACTGGGCCTTCACGGTCACCGACGGCGCCATCCGCATGTTGGTGGTGCTGTACTTCCATCTGTTGGGCTTTTCGCCCTTCGAGGTGGCCATGCTGTTCCTGTTCTACGAGTTCTTCGGCGTGGTGACGAACCTGGTCGGAGGCTGGCTGGGGGCGCGTATCGGACTCAACCTGACCATGCACATCGGCATGGGTATGCAGGTGGTGGCACTGTCCATGCTGACGGTCCCTGATGCCTGGTTGTCCGTGGCTTACGTGATGGCGGCCCAGGCGCTCTCGGGAATCGCCAAGGATCTCAACAAGATGTCCGCCAAGGCGGCGGTGAAGACCTTGACCGCCGGTGGGGAGGTTTCCGACGCGGAACAGCGCCTGTTCCGTTGGGTGGCCGTCCTCACCGGTTCGAAGAATGCGCTCAAGGGCGTGGGCTTCTTTGTTGGCGCCCTGTTGTTGGAATGGCTCGGTTTCCGCGGTGCTCTGATACTTCTGGCCTCCGCCCTGGCCGTGGTCCTGTTGGTCACGGCGGTGCTGCTGCCTTCCGGGGTCGGCCGTATGAAGTCCAAGCCCAAGTTCACGCAGGTGTTCTCCCGGATTCCCGCTATCAACTGGTTGTCGGCGGCGCGTTTCTTCCTGTTCGGTTCGCGTGATGTGTGGTTCGTGGTGGGCCTGCCGGTGTTCCTCTATGAGGGCCTGGGCTGGAGCTTCATGGAGGTGGGCGGTTTTCTTGCCTTGTGGGTCATCGGCTATGGCTTTGTGCAGGCCTCCGCGCCAAGGCTCGTGGGCAGTAGGCACGGTGGCGCCAGCGCGCGCCTGTGGGCTGCCGTGTTGTTGGTCTTTCCCGTGGCCATTGCCCTGGCGCTGGATGCCGACTGGCCCGCCGACTGGGTGCTGGTGGTGGGCCTGATCGCCTTTGGCGTGGTGTTCGCCATCAACTCAGCCGTTCACTCCTATCTCATCCTGGCCTATTCGGACCATGACAAGGTCGCCATGAACGTGGGCTTCTATTACATGGCCAATGCCGGTGGGCGCCTGACGGGGACGGTGCTTTCCGGCGCCCTGTACCAATGGGCGGGCTTGCCGGGCTGCCTGTGGGCATCCGCCCTGCTGGTTGCCCTTGCCGCGTTGTTCTCCCTGCGTCTGCCAACCGTGGGGGGGGCGGCCGGGCAACACTGAAGAGACAAGCCGACCGGGTGTGCATGCGGCGGGTACAACCAATGTTCAGTTCCCGGCCACGAGCGGCTTCATTAACCTTTCGTGTGACGTGGTAATGCGCTCGCTGCTTGATCTTGAGAGGGACTCCATCATGCACACCGAATTTGCCGAATTCATTCCCGGGACCCGCTATTTTCTGACCGCCGATACCCGGGGCCGGGGGCCCGTCTTTATCGGTGAGACCCATGTGGACCTGCTGCGACGGGCATTGCGCAGTGAGATGATCCGGCACCCTTTCGAAATCGAGGCCTGGGTGATCATGCCCAATCATGTCCATATGATCTGGCGCCTCCCCGATGGGGACGCCAACGTCGCGACACGGTGGCGGTCCGTTTGCACCGCGGTCGCCGCGCTGATGGGGGTGACGACCCCGGACCAGCTGTGGCAGCCCCGGCTCCGTGAGCGTGTGTTGCGCAGCAAGGATGAGTGGAAACGGCATCTCGACCGGCTGCATGACGACCCGGTGCGCCACGGTGTCGCCGACCATCCGCGCCGCTGGCCGCACTCCTCCTACCGGGCTTGTATCGATAAGGGCTGGGTGTTCGATGAAGCGCGGTCCGAGAACATGGGGGTGTCCGCTTTGGCGACGGCCTGAGTGGTAGGCGCATCAGCGGTAGGGGCCTGAGCGGTAGGGGCCTGAACGGTAGGGGCCTGAACGGTAGGGGCCTGAACGGTAGGGGCCTGCCCGCGGGGGTACGCCCCGGGGCGGAATCCGGGGGGCATGAACCGTGCGCAAGGGGTTATGCTCGGGGGCCCTGAGTGTCTCTGACTGGTCGGCATTTCACGATGTGTGTCGGGTCAGACGTCGAAGCCCCCACCACGGAGTGTCTCCATGTCCTTCAAGCGCCTGTTCCCCACCGCCCTGTTTGCCCTCTCACTCGGGGGTGTTGCCGCCAACGCCCAGGCGGAGATCAAGGATGGTCAGCAGTTTCAGGATTGGAAGGCGGTCTGCCAGGAGATCACTCCGAAGGACAAACCTCCCGTGAATGTCTGCCGGATCGCCCAGCAGGCGTTTCGCCCGGACGGCAAGCCCGTCGCCGCACTGTCCATCGGCTACCGGGCGGGACAGGACAAACCGCTTGCGGTGATCACCGTTCCCCTGGGCGTGGCCCTCAAGACCGGCCTGGGGCTGTCCATCGACGAGGCGAACCCCACCCCGGTGCCCTACAGCATCTGTGTACCCGCCGGGTGCCAGGCGATCGGACCGCTGGACGACACGATGGTTGAGGCCCTGAAGAAGGGCAACAAACTGAGCATCCTGTTCATCTCGCCCGAGGGCAAGAAGTTGCGCGCGGACCTGTCCCTGTCTGGATTCACCGCGGCCATGAACGCGCTCAAATAGGCACCGGAGCGCGCCGTCATGACCACGGGCGCGACCGTCATCGGCAAACCCAGCGAGGCTTTTTTCTCGCTGGCCGTTCGCTCCACCGGTGCGTCGCCCGCGCCTGCCATCATGGTGGGGGACGATATCGAGAACGATGTGGGTGGGGCGCGGAACTCGGGCCTTCGCGGCGTGCTGGTGCGCATCAGTAAGTATCGTTCGGATACCCAGGGCCAATCGGATGTGTGCCCCGATGCCGTCATCGCGTCGGTAGCGGAGCTGCCCAGGCTCCTGGGCTGTTGATCCACCGGCTCCGAGACGAGCCGGGCCCCCGGATCCAGTGCAGTGGAATAAGTATCCTGCGGGAACGTCAGTATTGAACGCCCGTGGCGTGTGGTTCATAAAGGCCGACCGTGTGAGCCGGATAATCCGCGTCGGAGTGGCTGGTCCATCGTTCCCCGGATGAACCCGGAATATAGAGAAAAACAGATCCAGGCCCTTCGAGGGCTGGCGGAGGAAGAGCATGAGTATGAAACGTCGTGAATTCATGAAGCTGCTGAGCGCGGCGGCCGCATCCGGGCTGATTCCCAGGATGAGCTACGCGGCCGATGGCAAGCTTGACGGCCTGTTTGACGTGCCCATGAAGGGCAACGCCCGTCTGCTTCATTTCACGGATGTTCATGGTCAGATCCTCCCCACCTACTTCCGTGAGCCCAACGTCAACCTGGGCGTGGGCGACGCCTATGGCCGTCCCCCCCATGTGGTCGGCAAGGCCTTCCTCAAGGAGATGGGTATCAAACCCGGCACTCCCGAGGCCTATGCCTACACCTACATGGACTTTGAGAAGCACGCGAAAAAGTACGGTCCCGTGGGTGGTTTCGCCCACCTCAAGACCCTGCTCGATCACCTGCGCGTCCAGGCCGGTGGGCGTGAGAACACCCTCACCCTGGACGGTGGCGATTCCTGGCAGGGTTCCGCCACCTCCCTCTGGACCCGTGGTGTCGATATGGTCGAGACCTCCAACATCCTGGGTGTCGATGTCATGGTCGGGCACTGGGAGTTCACCTACAGCCAGAAGCAGTTGCTCAGCAACATCGCCCTGTTCAAGGGCGACTTCATCGGCCAGAACGTTCGCGTAAAGGAATCGTCCCTGTTCGGTGGTGACTACCTGGACCTGGTCGATGAATTCGAGGGCCTGGGGCTGTACAGCGAAGACACGGGCCATGCCTTCCGCCCGTATACCATCCGTGAAGTGGGCGGCCATCGTGTCGCCGTGATCGGCCAGGCCTTCCCCCGCATGGCCAATGCCAACCCCCAGGAGTTCTTCCCTGACCTGTCATTCGGTCTGCGCGAGGATGACATGTCGGATCTGGTCAAGCGT
>JBMYTY010000195.1:0-4319 GCA_049604855.1 Gammaproteobacteria bacterium
TCGGTGGAACATCGACCCTGGATATCAGCGGCGCGGGCTCCCAGGTGGCGGTCACCGGTCAGGCCCTGCTGGGTTTCGGTGGCGATGCCGAGGTCAACATCACCTCGGGCGGTAACCTGACCGCCGCGGACATGGTCATCGCCTCCGATGATGGGTCGGACTCCACGGTAACCGTGGGTAGCTCGGGCAGTATCGACGTCACCAGCCAGCTCACCATCGGTGATTCAGGCGCGGCCGAACTGGTGGTGGATAGCGGTGGCTCGGTAAGTACCGCGACCGGCGTGCTCGCGGAGAACCACACGACGCAGGGCGGCAACTCCGCCGTCCTGACCATCAACTCCGGCGGCACCGTCAGCTCTACCGGTGATTGGACCGTGGCGGCGCGGAACTACGACGGCACCATCAACGTGAACGGTGGACAGTTCTCCTCCCAGGGCAGTGTCACCGTGGGCCAAAGCTCCGGTTTCGCGAGCACCGGTGAGATGGTTCTCAACGGTAATGCCGACGTGGACGTTGCCAACACGCTCCGGTTCGAGGAGACGGGCATCCTGACCATGAACAGCGGGCGTCTGACCGTACAGGACCTGGTCTTCGTGTCCGGTGCGGAGTTCAACTTCACCGGCGGTGCGCTCGAGGCCAGCACCATCGAGTTCGACGTGGTCAACGACGGTGGCCGATTGGAGCCGGGCGAGTCTCCCGGTGTCCTCAACATCACCGGCGATTACTTCCAGACCGTCAATGGTGTCCTCGAGATCGAGATCGGCGGCACCAACCAAGGGATCGATTACGATCTGCTCAGCGTGGACGGTGACCTGGAGCTGGGTGGCACGCTCGAACTGATGCTCATCGATTCCTTCCTGCCGCCGCTGAACACCAGCTTCGACGTGTTGGACTGGACCGGCTCCATCAGTGGCACCTTCGATAACGTCTACAGCCTGGGCGCGACCTGGGACCTGTCGCAGTTGTACACCGATGGCACCGTGACCCTGATCGGCTATGACGATATGGGAGTGGCTCCCGCCAACACGGGCAACTACGGGGTGCCGCTACCCGGCAGCGCCTGGTTGTTACTGGCAGGCCTGGGTTTTGTGTTGCGTCGGCGCTTTCGCATCCACTGAGGCCTTGGATTCGAGACCATGAAATCGACACTCAACCGGGTGCTCGTCCTCGCTCTTGCGTTGACGGCATCACCCGCGCTCGCCGGGGTGATCGACACCGCCGACCGCTACTGGACCTTCGACGGTACGGCCGATGATTCCGTGGTGGGCGTCGCGGGCACCCTGCAGGGGGATGCGACCTACACCACCGACCGCCACGGCAACAGCAACTCCGCGGTATCGCTGGATGGCCTGGGTGACTACGTCAGCGTGGCCGCCGGTTCCGACCTGGGGGCCGTGTCCAGTTGGACGATCTCCACCTGGGTGAACGTGTCGGGCTTCAACGGTGCCTCGCGCTTGTACCTGATGGACACCCGTGGCGATGCCACGTCAGGTTACGGGCCGGCGATGTTCCTCGACCCCACCAACGGCGACGATTACCGCTTCAAACACTTCCTGTCGCCGCCCAATACCGAGGCCAGTGTCGATGTCACCCTGGACGTGGGTGATTGGCACATGCTCACCCTGAGTTACGACGAGACCCGGTCCCTGTCCGCGCGTACCGAATTCTTCCTGGATGGCATTCCGCAAAGCGGTATCTCCTTCACCTACGGCCCCAACGATCCGTCCTTTCCCTTCGATCTCAATCATGGGTGGCGGCTTGGAACATTCGCCAATGCCGGAGCAGGCTCCGAGTATTACTTCCAGGGAGCGCTGGATGATATGGCGTTCTGGAACCGCTCCCTGTCCGCCGCCGAGGTGGGTGAGTTGTTTACCTCAACACCGGCGGTCGGCGTTCCCGTCCCGCCCGTCTGGACCTTGTATGTACTCGCCGCGCTGTTGCCCACCGGGCGTTCGTGGAAGCGGTTTCGCACGGTCTGAAGTTCACCCGGGCGCTGTCAGGACGGGGTGATCAAAGCGCCGCGATTTTTTCCCTGAGGTGTCCCGCGGCCGTTGTGACACGGTCGGCGAAACCCTCGGGTTTGCGCTCCAGGTTGCGCCACATGAGCGCGGTGCGGGGATGTCGGCCGAAGCGGTCCTTGTGACGCACCAGGAAATCCCAGTACAGGGTCGTGAAGGGGCAGGCGCGTTCGCCGGTGGCCTTGGTCGGATCGAAGGGGCAGTGCTCGCAGTAGTTGCTCATGCGCTGGATGTAGCGCCCGCTGGCCACGTAGGGCTTGGAGGCCAGAAAGCCGCCGTCGGCGTACTGGCTCATGCCCACGGTGTTGGGCAGTTCCACCCACTCAACCGCATCCACGTAAATGCCCAGGTACCACTGGTGGATGGCTTCGGGGCGGACGCCGTAGAGCAGGCTGAACAGGCCGGTGATCATGAGCCGCTGGATATGGTGTGCGTAGCCGTACTCCAGGGTCTGGCCGATGCTCTCGGCCAGGCAGCGCATGTCGGTCTCGCCCGTCCAGTAAAAGGCGGGAAGGTCCCACTCCGCGCCCAGTGCGTTCGCCTCGGCGAACTCCGGCATCCGGTTCCAGTACAGGCCGCGCACGTATTCGCGCCAACCGAGGACCTGGCGCACGAACCCCTCGACGCTGGCCAACGGGGCCTGTTTGTCCCGGTAGGCGCTTACGGAGGCATCGATGACCTCACGTGGATCGAGCAGCTTCAGGTTGAGTGCGGCGGACAGGCGTGAGTGGTAGAGCCAGGGTTCGCCGGTCCACATGGCGTCCTGGTACGGGCCGAAGGCCGCCAGGCGGTGCGTGATGAAGTCGTCCAGCGCGCACAGCGCCTGCTCACGGGTGACCGGCCAGTCGAAGTGGTCAAGCTGGCCGGGGTTGGCGGGGAGATGTTCGCGCACCGCGTCGAGTGCGCCCCGGGTGATTTCGTCCGGTTCGAAGGAGACCGGTGCGGGCAGCATGCCCGGGCCCTGGGAATCGAAGCGGTGGCGGTTCTCGCTGTCGAAGTTCCAGTGGCCGCCCTCCGGTCCCTCATCGGTCATGAGGATGCCGGTCTCCGCCCGTTGCCAACGATAGAAGTGCTCCATGCGTGGCGCCTTACGCCCCTTCAACCAGGTGGAGAATGTGATCAGCGCGACGAGAAAGTGCTTGTCCTCGCGAACCTCCAAGGGGATGTCCGCGGCCTTGGCGGTGTCCCGGAGCATCGCGAGCACCCGCCATTCACCCGGCTGGGTGACGATAATGCGTTCCGGACTATGGTCGTCTAGCGTGGCGGACAGCGCGGCGGCGAGATCCGGGTGCTCATGCTCGCCCAGTTCCCGGTAGTTCACGGTCCACCCCGCGTTCCGCCTGTCGTCCCGAAAGTGGCGCATGGCGGCGAGAAAGAGCGCGGTGCGGGCCTTGTGACTGGGAACGTGTGTTGATTCGGCGGCGACCTCCGCCATCCACAGCAGGTCCCGGCCGGGATCGAAGCCACGTAGGGCGCTGCTGTCCGTGTTCAGTTGGTCGCCCAGCACAAGGACCAGGTTGCGGAGCCGTGTCACGACTGCTCGGTATCGCGCGGTCGTGGCCGGTTCCGGCGGCAGCGCTCGGAGCAGTATTTCACCTCCTCCCAGACCCCGGCCCATTTGCGCCGCCACTGAAAGGGTAGGCCGCAGGTGTAGCAGGTGCGGGTGGGGCGCTGTTTGACATGTTTGCCCATCAAGTCAGCTTAGGGTCCGGCGGCCCGGAAAAGCAGCAGCGGACCGGGGTGCTTGTCCAGGACGCCGTCGGGTCCGGCACATCCGAACAGAGCATTGATCAATCGACCCGCTTCACCCGCTGAAGCGTGTGCTCCCAATGGGGATTGGCGGCGCCTTCCCCAAGCCGCACGTAGCGGCCAACCTCGTTCTCGTACCAACTGCCGTCACCCAGATTGGGCTCAGCCTCGTAACCCCACCAGGCGCCCGAACGATCCTGGGCCAGCCAGCGCACCCAGTCCGGCGTCTTGAAGACCGGTGTTTTCAGGGACGATGTTTTCAGGGCTGATGTTTTCAGGGCTGATGTCGGAGGCATTGATGCGCTTGAGGGCGTGTTCGATGGGGAATCGGTCATGGCATGGGCGCGCTCAGGGGTCGATCAGCTCCACGGGGTCACCCACGCGGATCACGCCGGTTTGCTCGACGTACAGTCCGATGCCTGAGCCTTTTCCCAGCGCCTTGCTCGCGCCGCGCCAGAGCATCCGCTCAAGGTAACCGCAGGGGGGCCGCGGGCGGTGATATCGGAACACCACCTCGCCGACGCGCAGAAGACGACCGCGATAGGCCGCGAT
>JBMYTY010000196.1:0-4317 GCA_049604855.1 Gammaproteobacteria bacterium
CTGGAAGATGGGCACCACCACCGCCAGCAGGTAGAAGAAGATCAGTACCACCGCCGCGATGACGGCGGATCCGCCAACGGCGATTCCATGGCGTGCGAAGGCGTCGTAGAACAGCCGTCTGCGCAACAGGGACATGATCGAGGATTCCGGTACGTTACAAGGACAGACAAGCGCCTGGGGCGAACCCCCAAGCCGGGGCGCACTCTATGTACCGTTTATGACACCGGGATGACACGACGCGGCGGAACCGTCGGGAATCGCGGCAAAAAGCCCGCCAGATCAGCTTCATTACTTTTCAGTGAAATATTTATATGAACTGTCGTCCACAGTGCGCGGCCTGTTGCATCGCGCCTTCCATCTCAAGCCCTCTGCCCGGCCTTCCCCAAGGCAAACCCGCGGGCGTGCCCTGCCCCCATCTGGACGACGCTTTGCGCTGCCGCCTGTTTGGCACGGCGGAGCGCCCCAGGGTCTGCTCAGACCTCAA
The DNA here is from genome assembly GCA_049604855.1 of Gammaproteobacteria bacterium. Classification (GTDB taxonomy): domain Bacteria; phylum Pseudomonadota; class Gammaproteobacteria; order JACKNK01; family JACKNK01; genus JBMYTL01. The sequence goes on from JBMYTY010000196.1 coordinate 485, forward strand.
ACCCAGCGTCGGAATGTGTGGCTCTGACCCCACCGAGGCCATGAGCATTCTGACTCAGATGGAGACCGACACCGCGGTCTCCTGATTCAGCCGGGAGGCAGTTCACTCCACTCGCGGGTAATCATCCAGCGCTCCCCCGAGCGACGCAGGCTCAGATACTTGAACACCCGGTCAGAGTAGTGATCCGCACTGTAGGCCTGGATGAAACGCACCTCGGCCGAGTTCCGATCACCGCGGATGAGCTCGAACCGGGACACATCCACGCTGATCGTGTCAGGGGCGGTCAGCCGGTCACGCCGCGCGGCGCGCCAGGCCTGCGCACTGTCATACCGCCCCCCGGCAAAATCCGGCGCATAGTGCGAAAGGTATTCCTCCACCCGCTGCCCTGACCACGCGGAGGCCCAGTTCAGGACGAATGTCTCCGGGGAGTCAACGACATTACTTGAAAGGGAGCCATCCCCAGCGGCAATCCTGGGGAGCTCAGGCTGGCTGGGCGACATCGGATCCGTGACGACATGGGGTGCCAGCACCGGCGCGGGGGCTTGAACAACCCATGCGAGTTGCGGCAGGGCATCAAGATCACCATGGTTTGACGCCGCGATCAGCTGATTGAGGGCGGGTACCCGCGCGGGTGTGGGAATGGGCTGGGCGACCGCCTCGTCGGATACACGCGCATCGTCCATGGTCGACGATGGGGGAACGGGCGCTTGCGCCTGCTGGTGTGCGGATACGGGCGATGGATTGCCCGCCATGGGCATCGCCCGCGTGTTCGTCGAAGCTGGTTCAACACCCCCGGTTTGATCCAGACGCACGACCAGGGCCGTCGAAGCCGTGGTGACCGCCAACATCACAGCGAGCAGGGAGAGCAGCGGTGCGATGGAGGGCCGCCCCGGATTGATCGCCGGAACGATGACCTCCGAGCCCGTCCACAAACCCAGTCGCCGCACCAGGCACTGGATACGGTGACGTAATCCGCGACGACGACAGGACAGATCCGCGACGATGCCCCGTAACCCGCTCAGATCCACCGAGGAGTCGGGCACGGCCACGACCACACGCTTGCCCCCGCCAGGCAGTGCTGGCGAATGGGCGACCGCGCGCATCACGGAACCGGATTGTGAGTGGGTATAGGAATTGGCTTGCATGGCAATCGCCGGGTGCTTCGATGGCACTTGATCCGTCGGCGTACCCGCCATTATCCGCCCGAGTGGCCGGATGATCCAATCTCTAATCTAAGCCAGATTGTAGACAAAAACCCACAAAATATTGTTTTTAAAGAAAAAGCGTGAACCCGGTCACACTTTTCACCTCAGTTCTCATCGTTCTTGTCCCCCTCTGCACCGCCCAGTTGAGAAGGTTCCAGCATGATGGCCCCGGGTTGCTGGCCCCCTTTCGCACGCATGCGCTCGTGGAACTGCGCGATCAGACTGTCCGCGGGTGACCCGGGGCGTACCGGCTCAACCGAGATGATGTGCTGCGCGTTGAGCACCACCTGGTCGGGTCGATGCAGCTCGATACTGCGTGGCGCCAATGCACGTCGCGCCTGCCCTGTGTTCGGGTCGGTATGACGCGCGACGAAGTAGACATCCTTGAGCACCGGGTAATCAGACGGGAAGTTGCTCAATCGGCCGAACAGAACCTGGCCGTTGCTGAGAAAGACCGCGTGATACTGAACCGGCGTACTCCATGTAAACGGCATACGAAAGTTCTGAACCACCAGAAGCAGCAGCAACAACGCGATCAGCGCATGAATGATCAGGCTGAGGCTGCTCTTGTCTTTTTCAGTTTCCGCCACGGGGCATCTCCAGGGTCTTCGGGGTGGGCCGGGTGCGCCACCCGGCGAAGTCTATCGTGTAACGGCAACGGGACGCCCGGACGCGGGAAGAATCAGGTCAGATCCCGCCGACCGCCTTCAGCTCCAGGTAGCGATTGACCAGGGAAACAGGAAGACGCTCGGGCGTGACATCCAAACACGACACCCCGCGACCACGCAGATCGTTCAGGCCAGCCTCACGCCGCGCCAGGTAATCGTTGGCCGCGGCCAACTCAAGCGCATCCCCGAAATCATTGACGGTTTGGGAGGCGGCATCTTCCAAGGCCTGCTCACGCAGGCTCGCCAACACCACCAGGTGTCGACGCCCGAGCAGCGCGAGTGCGGGCGCCAGGTCCGCATGATCTTCATCGCGCAGGTTGGTGATGATGACCACGAGGGCGCGCTTGCGCTGGCGCAGCATGAGGTCCGTGGCCGCCCGAGCATAGTCCGGGTTTCCAGTGCCGGGCTCCAAATCGAACAGACCGTTCAGCAGCCTGTTCATCAAGCCCCTGCCCTTGACGGGGGCCAGCCATCGATCACTGCCACTGAAGGTCAATGCACCCACGGAATCCCCCTGGCGCATGGCCACATAGGACAGCAGCAGCACCGCGTTCAGGCTGTGGTCGAAATGACTCAGCTCACCATCGCGGGCCAACATGCGACGACCGCAATCGATCAGAAAGACCACTTCCTGGTCCCGTTCATCCTGGTAGTCCCGTGAAATGAGCTTGCGGGTACGCGCGGTCGCCTTCCAATCGACCTGCTGAGGGCTGTCGCCATCCCGCCATTCGCGCAATTGGTGAAAGTCCAGTCCGGAACCCCGCCGGGGCCGCTTGCGCACACCGATCTGGCTCAGACGATTATCGGTGGCAAGCAGGGCGTAGTGAGCGATGGCCGCGAAATCCGGATACACATGGACTTCCTGGCGCGCTTCCAGCATCCGGCCATGGCGCCATAGGCCGAGGGGCGAACGCACCTGAACCTCGGTCCCCGAGAAGACTTCCCTACCGCGTCGGGTCGGGCGGATTCCGTATTCACATTGCGCCCAACCTCGCGGGGGAACCACCAGGGTCTGGGGCAGTCCGCGCAGTTCGGCCTGGACCGGATAATGGTCGAAAACCTTCACGGTGCGCGCACTGTCGCCCGCGTTGCGCAGACGCAAACGCACGCTATGCCACACGCCGACGGGCAGGGACCCCGGCACCTGGCGCTCGACACTCAGCCCACTGTGACGGCGGACACTGAAACCGTCGAACAAAGCGACGCCGAGGTACACGCCGAACAGGGCAACCCAGGGGGTTTCCAGGGACGGAACAAAGGGAATCAGCAGGGCAATGCCGCCCAAGCAGGCGACGCATACCAGGTTCAAGCGGGTCGCGATCACCGTCGGGGCGCTTCCACCTTGTCCAGAACACCGCGCAGCACCCGGTCGGGATCGTGGCCTTCCAGTTCCAGTTCGGGGGCCAGGGCGATGCGATGCCGCAGGGCGGGCAACGCGGCACTCTTGATGTCATCGGGCAGCACGTGGTCACGCCCCGCCAGGATGGCGGCCGCCCGGGCCGCGCGTACCAGGGAAATGCCACCCCGGGGGCCGGCCCCCACACTGATCCCCGGCCAGCTCCGGGTTTCGCGCACGATGGCAACCGCGTAGTCGAGGACGGCCCCATCGAGGGCCACGCTCGCCGTGATGCGCTGCAACTTCCGCACGGTCTCGGGATTGGTGAGCGGCGCTTGCGCCGACGAATCCAGGGTGTCCCCCACGCGGTTGGTGGTCACCGCATCCACCAATCGGCGTTCGTCCTCCATGTTGGGATAGTCGATAAGGATCTTGAGCAGATAGCGATCCAGCTGGGCCTCGGGCAGGGGATAGGTGCCCTCCTGCTCGAGCGGATTCTGAGTCGCCAGGACCATGAACGGCTCCGGCACGCTCATGGAGTTTCCTTCCAGGGTCACCTGGTGCTCCTGCATGACCTCGAGCAGGGCCGCCTGGGTCTTGGCGGGAGCCCGGTTGATCTCGTCG
>JBMYTY010000197.1:0-4306 GCA_049604855.1 Gammaproteobacteria bacterium
ATGATTCCCTGAAGCTCAAGTTGCTCGAGGTCTACCAGGAGGCCGGTAACGCTGCCGCATTCGAGACCCTGGCGAATAAGATCAGGACCGAACGGGGGGACTCCCGGGATGACCCGGTCTGGCAGCAGGTCGTTGCCATGGGGGCCGCCGTCAGTCCCGGTCACCCCATGTTCGGGGACGGCGCAGGCGGTGCGCCCGCTCCGTCCAACGAGTCGGCGGAATCGGGCGAGATGCCTGACATGCTCGATCTCAGCGATCTGGGTCTGGGTGACGATGATCTTGACGTATTGGGGGGAGATACCGGCGACTCCGGTGACCTCGACCTATCGGATCTGGGCTTGGGTGACGACGATCCCGGCACGACCGGATCGGGTTCGTCCGGCAACGATTTCGACCTTGATCTCGGGGACATCGACCTCGGTGACGGCGATGACGGGGACGAACCATTGGGCGCCGCTGATCTCGGTGGGCTGGACGGCGGAAGTCCGGGTGATCCGGGCGATGATTCGTTTGACCTGGGCGGTGCTGGCGCGGCCGATAATGACGATTTCGGCGACCTGGACCTGGGTGCCCTCGGTAGCGAAATGACCATGGATGACCTGGGTGGTCTGGACACCGGTTCAATGGATGAGTCAGAACTTGGCGAGTCGGGTGAATCGTTCGATCTGGATCAGTTAAGCGGCATCGACGGACTGGAGTTTGATTCAGGCACCACTGGCGAGACGCTGACAGCTGATGCGGACGCCGATTCCGGGGGGCTTGATTTCGGTGCCGCGGATGGCCTGGAAGAGGCCAGTGGCGATGCGTCGGATGACGGTCTCGGGCTCGATCTCGGCGATATGGGCGGCGACCTGGAACTGGGGGATGACTCCGGTGAACTTGACGCGCTCGGCGGCGCGAATCTTGAACTGGACTCGGCAAAGGACGCGGAATCGTCGCTGTCCGTTTCGGGCGGATCGCTGAATGAAACCATGATCCTCGATGGCTTGGAGTTTGAGGAAGGTGCTGGATCCGCTTCGCCGGCGGACGAAATGATCCCGAGCCAGGACAGTGGTGGCGATGACGAGGTGGGAACCAAGCTGGATCTCGCCAAGGCCTATATCGATATGGGCGATCCTGATGGCGCGCTTGATCTGTTGAACGAGGTCATGCGCGAGGGCAGTTCTTCGCAGAAGCAGGAAGCGCAGGCCCTGGCGGCGGATCTGAATTGATCGCCGCGGTTGTGCCCGCGCCCGTCCGCTAAGCTCCTCGGCCCCGGTCCTTCTCATTGGTCATGCGCATTGCCGTTGGCGTGGAATATGACGGGTCGCTCTTCCACGGGTGGCAGATCCAGGAAGGTGTGGACACCGTTCAGGCCGCCCTGGAACAGGCCCTTGGCCGTGTGAACAATGCGCCCATAACGCTGCATTGCGCCGGACGCACGGATGCCGGTGTGCATGCCGTCGGCCAGGTAGCGCATTTCGAAACCGATTCGGAGCGATCGGAACGATCCTGGGTGTTGGGCGCCAACGTGAATCTACCCGCCGGCGTGAGTGTCAATTGGGCCATGCGGGTACCCGATGAGTTTCACGCCCGCTTTGGCGGCCGCCGCCGTGCCTACCGATACGTGATTCTCAATCGATGGACGCGACCGGGCCTGCTCTGCGGCCGGGTCAGCTGGGAGCGGAATCCCCTCGACCTCGAGGCCATGCGAGCGGCGGCGCCGTCCCTGTTGGGGGAGCATGACTTTTCTTCATTTCGTGCAGTCGCCTGCCAAGCCAAGAACCCCGTTCGCACCCTGCACCGGCTGGATCTGAGCAGGGTGGGGGACTTCGTGGTGATGGATATCGAGGCCAATGCCTTTCTTCATCACATGGTGCGCAATATCGCCGGTACGCTGATGGCGGTCGGCAAGGGCGATCGACCGGTGGATTGGGTGGCTGAGGTGCTGGATGCCCGGGATCGACGTCGGGCCGGTGTCACCGCGCCACCAGGCGGACTCTATTTCATGTGGGTACGTTACGAAGACCGGTTCGGTATCCCGGTGAACGATGCAGCGGTCTCGTTTCTTTGAGCCCGGCGAGGGCTTCGGTACTGGACAGATGTTCCCGCCAGTGGGGTTGAGGGGGCCTTGAGTTTGCTACCATGCGCGGTCTTGTCTCCGGGGGCTTCATGCACCACACGCGAATCAAAATCTGCGGAATCACCCGCGAAGACGATCTGCACTCCGTTGTGGCCGCGGGCGCCGACGCCGTAGGCTTTGTCTTTCACGCGGCAAGCCCGAGAAACCTCGTCATGGAGCAGGCCAGGGTACTTGCGGCCCGTACGCCCGCGTTCGTCACGCGTGTCGCGCTGTTCATGGATGCGGAGGCCGCTTTTATCGAGGAGGTGCTGGGCGCGGTGAACTTGGATCTGCTCCAGTTTCACGGTCAGGAAACCCCCGCCGAATGTATCCGCTGGGGAGTGGACTACATCAAGGCGATCCCCATGGGCGGAATCGGCCCGGACGCGGGGCGCATCGCGGATTACCTGGAGGGACATGACCGGGCCAAGGGTTTTCTCTTGGACAGCAATGTGATCGGACAGGCCGGGGGCTCGGGAAAAACCTTCGATTGGAGCCGTGTCGGAGCCCTGTTCGAGGATGAAAATCGAATCATCCTGGCCGGTGGCCTGACCCCGGAAAATGCGGCCGAGGCTGTGCGCCAGGTGCGCCCCTTCGCCGTCGATGTCAGTAGCGGCGTGGAGGCCGCGAAGGGGGTGAAGGACCCGGCCAAGGTTCTGCGCTTCGCGGAGGCCGTGCGCCGGGCCGATATCGAACTCAACACCCAATCCACCTCAAACCCTACCCGTTCCAAGGGGGCGGCAGCATGAGCGCACAGGCGAAGAACAATCCAAACGGCTTGGATTTCAACACGTATCCCGATGATCATGGCCACTTTGGCCCATATGGCGGCATATTCGTGGCGGAGACCTTGATGGCTCCCCTTGAGGAGCTGCGCGTGGCCTACGAGCGCTACGCCAAGGATTCGGAGTTCATCGCGGAGTTTGAGCGTGATCTGGCGGAGTACGTCGGTCGACCCTCGCCGCTCTATCACGCGGAGCGCTGGAGTCGGGAGCTCGGTGGGGCCCAGATCTACCTGAAGCGCGAAGATCTCAATCACACGGGCGCTCACAAGGTGAACAACACCATCGGTCAAGCCCTGCTGGCGAAACGCATGGGTAAGAAACGCGTCATCGCTGAGACCGGCGCGGGCCAGCACGGGGTGGCCTCAGCCACGGTAGCGGCGCGTTTCGGAATGGAATGCGTCGTGTACATGGGGGCGGTTGATGTTGAGCGTCAGAAACTCAATGTATTCCGCATGGAGTTGCTCGGGGCCAAGGTCGTCCCCGTGGAATCGGGTTCCAAGACATTGAAGGACGCCCTAAACGAAGCCATGCGTGACTGGGTCACCAATGTGGACGACACCTTCTACATCATCGGCACGGTCGCGGGCCCGCATCCGTATCCCGCCATGGTGCGCGATTTCCAGACGGTCATAGGCCGCGAGGCGCGCAGCCAATGCCAGCAGCGGTTTGGTCGTCTGCCCGATGCCCTGGTGGCCTGCGTGGGCGGGGGGTCAAACGCCATCGGGCTGTTCCATCCCTTCCTGAACGATGAGGAGGTGGACATCTACGGGGTCGAGGCTGCCGGTGATGGGGTGGAGACGGGCCGACACGCCGCCCCTTTGTGCGCTGGACGCCCCGGTGTCCTTCATGGCAACCGGACCTACCTCATGGAGTCTGATTCGGGGCAGATCATTGAGACCCACTCGGTGTCCGCCGGTCTGGATTATCCGGGTGTTGGCCCGGAGCACGCCTGGCTCAAGGATTCGGGCCGCGCCCGGTACGTCAGCGTTACCGATAAGGAGGCCCTCGACGCCTTCCATACCCTTACACGGATGGAAGGCATACTGCCTGCCCTTGAATCCAGTCACGCCCTGGCTTACGCCGCGAAGCTGGCTCCGACCATGAACAAGGACCAGATCATGGTGGTGAACCTGTCCGGTCGCGGGGACAAAGACGTTCATACCGTGGCCGCTTACGAGGGGATCGACCTGTGAGCCGAATCGCACAACGTTTTGCCGACCTCAAGGCCCTAAGCCGTACGGCGCTCATTCCCTACCTGACGGCCGGTGACCCGAATCCGGAAGTCACCGTACCGGCTATGCACGCCTTGGTTGAAGCCGGCGCTGATGTCATTGAGCTGGGGGTTCCGTTCTCAGATCCCATGGCCGATGGCCCGGTGATTCAGAAGGCCTGTGAGCGTGCCTTGCAGCATGATGTGCGC
>JBMYTY010000198.1:0-4305 GCA_049604855.1 Gammaproteobacteria bacterium
GATCATGGATCGGCTGCGGCTTGAGATGCCCGGCCGGGGAGAGTCCCTGCCGTGAAGCGGATCATCCAGCGTCAAGACCAGTGTGACGGTTCCTCCCTGCCCGCGAACCTGCATCCGGTGCTCCGGCGTTTGTATGTGAACCGGGGGGTGGGGAACCTGGAACGGGTGGATTACCGGCTGCGACGCCTCGCGGCGGCCGACCGCCTGGAGGGAACGGATGCCGCCGCGGGCATCCTCGAGAAGGCGCTGCGCGACGATGCCTGCCTGGTCATCGTCGGCGACTTCGATGCGGACGGTGCCACGAGTACCGCCTTGGCCCTTCATGCCTTGCGCGCCATGGGAAGCCGCCGGGTGAGTTACGTCGTACCCAATCGTTTCGAGTACGGCTACGGCTTGACGCCTCCCATCGTCGAATTGGCGGCGCGCAAGGGTGCCGATGTCCTGATCACCGTGGACAACGGCGTGTCCAGCGTGGAAGGCGTAGCGGAGGCGCGTGCGCGCGGTATGACCGTGCTGATCACCGACCACCACCTGCCCGGGGATGTATTGCCGGATGCCCATGCCATGGTGAATCCCAATCTGCGCGATAGTGCGTTCCCGAGCCGGAATCTGGCTGGCGTGGGCGTTATCTTCTACGTGCTGTCCGCCTTGAGGACCCGCTTGCGCGAGGCAGCTTGGTTCGAGGAGCAAGGCCTGGCCGAACCCAATATGGCGGCCTACCTCGATCTGGTGGCGCTCGGTACGGTGGCGGATGTCGTGCCCCTGGATGACAACAACCGCATCCTGGTGGAGCAGGGCTTGCGCCGGATTCGCGCGGGCCGCACACGCCCCGGGATCGAGGCACTGATTGAGGTCTCCGGGCGCCAGCGCGCCACCTTGTCCGCGACGGACCTGGGCTTTGCCCTGGGCCCCCGCCTGAATGCGGCGGGGCGTCTGGATGACATGTCCATCGGCATCGAGTGTCTGCTCAGCGCTGAGACGTCCGATGCGCGCAATCGGGCGCAACAGCTGGATGCCCTGAACAAGGAGCGTCGGGAGATTGAGGGGAGCATGCAGGCCCAGGCGCTGGAGGTGCTGGAGGATCTTGACCTCGGTGATGGTCCGGGCTTGCCTTACGGTATCTGTCTCTACGAGCCAGACTGGCATGAAGGTGTCCTGGGCATTGTCGCCGCGCGTGTTCGTGAGCGCTTCCATCGTCCCGTGGTCGCCTTCGCCGAGAGTCAGGATGGCTTTCTCAAGGGGTCGGCTCGTTCCGTGCCACCGCTCCATATCCGCGATGCCCTGGACGCCATTGCCGCCAAGCAGCCGGGACTGATCACACGCTTTGGCGGCCATGCCATGGCCGCGGGGTTGAGCCTGCCCGCGGACCATATCGAGGCGTTCCGGACGTCGTTCGATGCGGAAGTGCGCCGACATCTGGGCTCCGACGACCTGGAGGGGGTGTTACACAGTGACGGTGGCCTGGGCCGCGACGAGTTGACTCTGGAAACCGCCCAGATGTTGCGTGCCGCCGGTCCTTGGGGCCAAGGGTTTCCCGCGCCACTTTTCGATGGTGAGTTCAGTGTGCTCAGTCGGCGCTTGCTCAACGGCGGCCATCTCAAAATGATGGTGGAAGGGGCGGGCCGTTCAGCGGTGGAGGCGATTGCGTTCCGCTACGAAGGTGATGCCCCCCAGCAGGGTGACAGCGTGCACCTGGCGTATCGCCTGGATATCAACGAGTGGGGTGGAGAGACGCGACTGCAAATGATCGTGGAGCACCTGGAACGGGGACGATAGGTGTTGCGTCGGATTCAGCGTGTCGCCGGAGCAGGGGGCTCGGCAGGATATGCTGGGGCGGTGCGTGTCCGCCGTTGACGTCGCGGGTGGTTCCCCCTATTCGGAGCTCATATGGGCTTGCAATACCTTGCCATGAATGGCACACCGACGGTTCGGGTAGGTGGGATTGCTCAAGCGGGCGATTCCCAGGTTGAATCAGGATGTGGCTGAACTCAGCCGGGGTGAAACCGGTGGAGTTGAAATCCCTCCCAAAAGCGGGAGGGCACCATTACACTACGGTGGCAAACCAATGGAGGTCCCATGGCCAGCGCGCCGATAGAACTATATAACGACGGCCACCACGTCTGTCTCAGCTTCGACACCCTGGTGGAAGGTACCGGTATTCAGGCGAACCAGTTCCTGATAGCCCATGGAGAGGACGAGGCCCTGCTTGATCCGGGCGGCAACCTCACTTTCGTGCCCCTTTCCCTGGCCGTAGCCCGTTATACCGATCTCGCGAACCTTGATTACGTGCTCGCGTCCCACCAGGATCCGGACATCATCGCGGCCATGGACCGTTGGATGGAACGCACCAAATGCAAGGTCGTGGTTTCCGCCCTGTGGTCGCGCTTTCTGCCCCACCTTGTATCCAGCTATCAGGAGCGCACCCTCGGGATGAACTCCCATGATCGCATTATCGCGGTGCCGGATGAGGGCACGATTCTGCCCTTGGGGGAGACCCACCTGAAGGTGCTTCCCGCGCATTTCCTGCACTCGGTGGGCAACCTGCAGTTTTACGATCCGGTCAGCAAGATCCTCTTCTCAGGTGACATGGGGGCGTCCGTTGTGGAAGGCCGTGGGGGAACCCCGGTGGAGGATTTCGATGCCCACATCTCAAACATGGCGGGTTTCCACCGGCGCTACATGAACTGCAACAAGGTGTGCCGTCTGTGGGCCAACATGGTCCGCGAGCTGGACGTGGAAATGATCGTTCCCCAGCATGGACGGCATTTCAAAGGGCGTGAAATGGTCAACAGTTTTCTGGACTGGATTTCCAATCTGGAGTGTGGAACCGATCTGCTCACCCAGCGTAACTATCAGGTACCCCGCTGAGGTCAAAGCAAACCCGGCCCGAAAACCGAAAGGCCCCGTTTCAGACGGGGCTTTTCTTGTTCAGGGCCAATGCCGCGCCCCCCGATCGATTCATTCGCGGCATGGCGGGCGACCTCATAGAGCCTGAAGTGCGCGCATGGCCGATGTGCCCGTCATTCGGTACACTCGCGCGCCTTTCGACTCCCCGCGCCAGTGCATTCCCATGCTCGAAATCAATCCTCTGACAAACCAGATAGCCGACCTTCAAGGGCGCGTGTCCGCCCTTAGGGGGTACCTTTGACTACGAAACCAAGTCTGAGCGCCTGGTAGAGGTCAATAGGGAACTCGAAGACCCGAACGTCTGGAACGACCCGGATCGGGCACAGAATCTGGGGCGCGAACGCTCCGCTCTTGAGGCGGTTGTCGTGGGGCTCGATGAAATATCGGGCGGATTGGAAGATGCGAATGACCTGATCGAGATGGCCGTCGAGGAAGACGACGCAGAGACGCTGGAAGCGGTGGCTTCCGACCTCGATGATCTCGAACAGCAGGTAGCCAATCTTGAATTCCGGCGCATGTTTTCCGGTGAGACGGACGGCAACAATGCCTTTCTCGACGTGCAGGCAGGCTCCGGAGGAACGGAAGCCCAGGATTGGGCCGAAATGCTCTTGCGCATGTACCTGCGCTGGGGCGAGCGGCGCGGTTTCAAGACTGAGCTGCTCGAAGCCTCTCCCGGTGACGTGGCGGGGATCAAATCCGCGACGGTTCGCTACGAGGGGGAGTACGCCTTCGGCTGGCTGCGCACGGAGATCGGCGTACACCGGCTGGTGCGCAAGTCACCGTTCGACTCCGGCAATCGCCGTCATACCTCGTTCGCCGCTGTCTTCGTCTCTCCCGAGATCGATGATGACATCGAGATCGACATCAATCCGGCCGATTTGCGCGTGGACGTGTATCGGGCGTCGGGGGCCGGAGGGCAGCACGTCAACCGGACTGAATCGGCGGTGCGTATCACCCATCTGCCCACCAACACCGTGACCCAGTGCCAGTCAGAGCGCTCGCAGCATCAGAACAAGGATCGGGCCATGAAAGCCCTACGAGCGAAACTCTACGAACTGGAAATTCAGAAACGCAACGCCGAGGCACAGGCGCTGGAAGACAGCAAGTCGGATATCGGATGGGGAAGCCAGATTCGCTCCTACGTCTTGGATTCCGGCCGTATCAAGGATTTGCGTACCAACGTGGAAATTGGCAACACCCAGTCGGTCCTGGATGGCAACCTGGATCCATTCATCGAGGCAAGCCTCAAGAGTGGGCTTTGATGGCCCCGGTGTGTCACGCAGGCAAAAAAAACCCCGGACCGAAAAACGGCCGGGGCAAACTCGGTCTTAGATAGACCTGAGGGAGAGAACTGAGGGGAGTTTCCCTAGGGAAGCTCTGAATGAATCTGGCGCGAGC
>JBMYTY010000199.1:0-4302 GCA_049604855.1 Gammaproteobacteria bacterium
CTCAAGATCTTTGAAAAGGCCAGCGTGCTGGAGCCGGATCAACCGGAAATCGCGGTCAACCGCGCCAAGATCCTGGAGAAACTCAAGCGCCGCAAGGAGGCGATCAAGCTCATCGAGCGGGCGCGCGTCAAACATCCCGAGCATCTGGAACTGCTCAATTTCGGTGCCGTTCTGCTACGTGCGGCGAAGCGCTACGACGAGGCGCGGGGCCTGTTCGAGGAGTTGGTGGAAAAGGCGCCGGAGTTTGATTGGGGGTGGAACAATTTCGGCGCCTTGATGTACGACCAGCGCGACTACGAGCAGGCCCTGGAATACTTCAGCAAGGCCCGGGGCTTCAGCCCGGAGAACACCTCGTTTATCGGCAACGTGGGCAGTGCGCTACGGGCGCTTGGGCGCTGCGAGCAGTGGCGCACTGGACCCGTAGGAGGTCTCGAGGCCGGGCGCTTCGATGAGGCCCTGCATTGCTACAACGAACTCATCGACAGGGCTCCGGGTGGCGCCGTTTACCGCGAACGATTGCATCAAACCCTGAGCGCGGCGGGGCAGAGTGAGGAGCAGATCGAGCGATTCGAGGCGGACCTGGACAGCCGCGCCAAGCTGGCGGAGTGCCTGGACAGTCGCGCGCGGGTGTTCAACGAGGCCGGGCGCATGGCGGACGCCGAGGCGGATGTGCGCCGGGCCCTGGAGCTTGACCCCGAGCGGGGACAGTCGCATTTCCATCTCGGAATCATCTACATGGGCCAGGGGCGGTATCAGGAAGGGTGGCCCCACTACGACTGGCGCTGGCGTTGTGAGGACCTGCCCCTGACGCGGCGTGATTTCAAGCAACCGGAATGGGATGGCAGACCCTTGCCGGGAAAAACGCTACTGGTGCACGCCGAGCAGGGCTTGGGTGACTCCGTCCAGTTCATGCGTTTCCTACCCCAGGTTCAGGCGCGCTGTGGGCGGGTGATCTTTGAGCACCAGAAGCGTCTGACGGGCCTCATCAAGGACAATATGCCCGTCAATGTTCTGGTGCAGAAAGGCGCCACCCTGCCGCCGTTCGTGGAGCGCTGCGCGGCCTTGTCATTGCCCGGTGTTCTGGGCACGGAATTCGACACCGTGCCCATGCCGTTCCCCTATTTGTTCGCGCCCAAGGAACATGCGGTGAAGATCGGCGCGCGCGGGGTGCTGACGGTGGGGATCACCTGGCGGGGCAATCCCGACCACGCCAGTGACGTGAAGCGCAGCATGAAGCTGGAACAATTGGCGCCCTTGTTTCAAATCGGCGGTATCAAATGGGTCAGCCTGCAACGGGACATCACGGACGAGGAGAAGGCCTTACCCGCCGTCGCCGGGCGACTGACCCATGACGATGCCTTCAACGAAACGCCTGAGTCGACGCTGGCCACGCTGTCGAAGCTGGACCTGGTGATCACCATCGACAGCTTTGTCGCGCACCTCGCCGGTGCCCTGGGGCGCCATACCTGGGTCCTTCTCCACGATGTGCCGGATTGGCGTTGGAAGCTCGAGGGCGATCGCTCGCCCTGGTATGCGAACGCGCGCCTGTTCCGGCAGGCCCGCTACCGGGACTGGTCCGATGTCATCGACAATCTGGTCAGCGCTTTGAACGTTTGGGTGGATGGACGGAGCCGTGTGATCGCGGCGATGCGTGACGCACGTTGCAAGGACCTGTTCGACCGGGCGAAGAGGCTGTCCGATGACGGTCGTGGTGAGGAGGCGGAGGCGGACTATCGCGCCGTGCTTGAGTACCAGCCGGACCTCGCGCCGGCGGCGGTCAACCTGGCGGTGTTGCTGCAAGGGCGGGATGAGCTGGACGAGGCGGATCGCTGGCTCGACAGCGCCGAAGCCCTGGATCCCAATGCCCCCGCTCTGCACATGAACAGGGCGCGTGTCCAGGCCGCTCGCGGTGACCTCGGCGCGGCATTGATGAGCTTCTCGCGCGCCGCGGGCTTTGCCCCCAATGATGCCGACGTGTTCGGTGCCCTGGCCGGGCATCTGGAACGCATGGAGCGACACGTGGAGGCGGCCCATGTCTGGGCACGGGTCAAATCCCTGGTCCCGAGGCGGCCCGGGCAGGCCGAGCTTCACCGCCTGGCTCGGGCCTACGGCAATGCGCGCCGCTTGGACGCGGCCGGCTGGGCGGCTGACGAACTGATTCAGTATGAACCGCGCACTGCCGCTCATATTGTCATGCGGTCTGGGTTCCGCTTGATGACCGAGCGCTTCCGCGAAGCATGGGAGGGTATGACCTGGGCGGAGGTGACCGGTTTGACGGGTACGCGTCCCTGGCCGGGGTCTGAGCCCGAGTGGATGGGCCAGGATCTGGGTGACGGGCATCTGCTGATCTACTTTGACCGGGACATGTTGGCCACATTCATCGGTCTGCCGTGCGTGGGTGATGCGCTGAAGCATGTCGGGGCCGATGCGCAGGTGACCTTGCTGTTCCCCACGCGTTATCACCCGGTCCTCGAAGCGAGTTTTCCGGGCGTCACTATCCGTGATCATCTGCTTCCGGAAGTCGAAGTCAGCGCGCGTATCAACCTGCTTGGGTTGTTGCGGATTTATCGGTCCAAGGCCAATTCATTCTCGGGGCACCTGCCGCTGAAGGCGTCCCTGGAGGACAAGGCGGTGCGCGCTGAAGGGGGGGCGCTTCGAATAGGCTTGTCCGTCATCGATTCTGATCGGGCGCAATGGGCCGATTGGGCGGGGGTGTTGTCGTGCGGGATTGCCCATTTCATCGATCTGTCTCCATTGGAGGATGCCGAAGCACGCGCCCAGGCCGAGCGCGAGTTCGGGGTGCGTATCCACAGGCCCGAAGGAATGGACCTGGACGGGGATTGGCAGGGGATTTTCCGGGAATTGAGCGATATCGACGTGGTGGTCGGTGGTGGTGGCGTGATTGAGCAGCTTGCGTGCCTGGTGGGTGTTGAAGCGTTTGTGCTCCTCGGCGTGGATGGAAGAAATATCTGGGGTGGAGGCTGGGATCGTTGCCCCTGGTTCCCTTCGGCACGACTGTTCCGCTACCGGGATGGCGAGGGTGTGGAGAGGCCACTTGAGCGCCTGCTTGGGGCCTTGAAGGAAAGGGTGGGCGGCGAATCGTCACCAGAGACGGGCCGCTGAGAATCGGCGAGGGGCGCCGCCTTCGGCGGATTCACGGAGTCGGCTGATCCGGCAAATCCCCGTGGCGCAATACGCCTATCCTCGACCGGCCGGGGCGCTTGTGTAGAATGCCGCGCCATTCCGGCCCCCCAGGGGCCCAAGGCTTGTGTGCGACGACGATTCTGGAAGCCGGGCACCGATCCACGAGGCAACGTTCACCTCGGGACGGTGTCCAGGGTTCCCTCCCGGTGATTGGCCCGGTGATTGGAAATATCTGATCCCGTCCGGGCTGATCGCCCGCGCGGGTCGGGGCTTGGCGGGCCTTCCGAATCCAACGCACACCGAGGATTTCTCCGTGGCTGACCTCAGCAAAGAACAAATCGAAGCTGCCATCGCGCAGTACACCGACCCCTACATGGAAAAGGATCTGGTCGCCTGCAAAGCGGTCAAGGACATCAGCATCGACGGCGGTGCCGTTACCGTCAACGTGGTGCTGGGCTTCCCGTCGGGGGGATACCACGACACGCTCAAAGCCGAGCTGGGTGAGCGAGTCAGTGCCGTCGATGGGGTCGATTCGGTGACCATCGAGGTCAGCAGCAAGATCTCCGCGCACACGGTTCAGAAGTCGCTCAACCCCATCGAGGGTGTGAAGAACATCATCGCCGTCGCTTCGGGCAAAGGCGGTGTCGGCAAGTCCACCGTGTCGGCCAACCTTGCATTGGCCCTGGCCGCCGAAGGTGCGCGCGTGGGCATGCTCGATGCGGACATCTATGGCCCGTCGCAGCCGCGCATGCTCGGTGTTTCCGGCAAGCCGGATTCGAAGGACGGCAAGAAGCTCGAGCCCATGCAGTCCCACGGCGTTCAGTCCATGTCCATCGGTTTTCTGATTGACGAAGAAACCCCCATGATCTGGCGTGGTCCCATGGTGACCCAGGCCCTTGAGCAGTTGCTCAAGGACACCAACTGGGATGAGCTCGATTACCTGATCATCGACCTGCCTCCGGGTACCGGTGACACCCAGCTGACCCTCGCGCAGAAAGTGCCGGTCTCCGGTGCCGTCATCGTGACCACGCCCCAGGACATTGCCCTGCTGGATGCGCGCAAGGGTCTGAAAATGTTCCAGAAGGTCGAGGTGCCCGTTCTCGGTGTGGTGGAAAACATGTCCACCCATATCTGTTCCGCCTGCGGCCACGAGGAGCA
>JBMYTY010000200.1:0-4280 GCA_049604855.1 Gammaproteobacteria bacterium
CAGCTTCGGGGATTACTTCAAGGAAGACGCCATTGCATTTGCTTGGGAGTTCATTACCGGACGCTTGGGTATTCCCGCCGAACGACTGTGGGTGACGGTTCACGATTCCGATGATGATGCGGAGCGAATCTGGCGAGATCAGGTTGGGGTGCCCGCCGAGCGCATCACCCGATGCGGAGACAAGGACAACTTCTGGCAAATGGGCGATACCGGGCCCTGCGGTCCGTGTTCGGAGATTTTCTTCGACCATGGCCCCGAGGTTTGGGGTGGTCCCCCGGGAACACCCGAGGAGGATGGCGACCGCTACGTGGAGATCTGGAACCTGGTCTTCATGCAGTACAACCAGAGCAAGGACCCGGACGGTACTTACGTGCGCGAGCCGTTGCCCAAACCTTCCGTGGATACGGGTATGGGCCTGGAGCGTCTGGCCGCGGTCATGCAGGGCGTGCACAGCAATTACAGCATCGATCTGTTTCAGAACCTGATAAGCGCCGTCGTGGCGATATCCGGGACCGAAGACCGTGAAAATGCCTCTCTGAAGGTCATTGCCGACCACATCCGCTCTTGTGCTTTTCTCATTGTCGATGGCGTTCTGCCCTCGAACGAGGGTCGTGGTTACGTGCTTCGACGCATCATCCGCCGTGCTCTTCGGCATGGGCACAAGCTCGGCATCAATGGCGCATTCTTCAGCAAGCTTGTCGGACCACTGGTTGCCGAAATGGGTGATGCCTATCCGGAGTTGCGGGAGCAGCAGGGGCAGGTCGAACGTGTTCTGCTCAATGAGGAAGAGCGATTCGCGGAGACACTGGATGCGGGAATGAAGATCCTGGATGAGGCGATCGCCGGGATATCCGATGGTCGGATTCCCGGTGCCCTGGCGTTCAAGCTCTACGACACCTATGGCTTTCCCATCGATCTCACCGCTGACGTTGCCCGCGAACGCGAACTTTCGGTGGATATGGAGGGATTTGATCAGGCCATGCAGTCTCAGCGTGAGCGTGCACGTGCCGCCAGCAATTTTGGAGCGGATTACAACGACCGTCTGGAAGTCAGCGGCGAGACGGAGTTCACCGGTTACGAGCAGGCCGGGGATGATGGTGTGGTGGATGCCGTGTTCCGGGATGGCGAAAAGGTCGAGGGCCTATCTTCCGGTGAGGCCGGGCTGGTGGTCTTGGATCGCACACCGTTCTATGCCGAGAGCGGTGGACAGGTGGGCGATACCGGAATCCTGAACTGGCCCGGAGGGGCGTTCCGCGTTGATGACACGCAGAAGCAGAACGGGGTGTTCACCCATCGAGGTGAAGTGGTTGAAGGACGGCTGAACCTCGGCCAGTCCGTGCGAGCGAGTGTTGACGCCGAGCGACGCCAGGCGATCTCGATCAATCATTCGGCCACGCACCTGATGCATGCGGCGCTGCGCGAGGTGCTGGGCACCCATGTGGCCCAGAAGGGATCCTTGGTTCAGCCGGATCGGTTGCGCTTCGATTTCTCGCATTTCGAATCCATGACGGACGAGCAGATCGAACAGGTCGAGAACCGGGTCAATGAGCAGATACGTCTTAACCAGGCGGTAAGCGCGGAGCAGATGGCGCTCGATGACGCCCTGGGCGCGGGAGCCATGGCGCTATTCGACGAGAAGTACGGCGATACGGTCCGGGTCCTCAAGATTGGCGATTTTTCCACCGAGTTGTGTGGCGGAATTCATGTCGATCGAGCCGGGGATATCGGCGTGTTCAAGATTGTCGCCGAATCGGGAGTGGCGGCAGGCGTGCGTCGGGTAGAGGCGGTTACGGGTGCGGGTGCGCTGCTCTGGATGAGGGACGTGAACCGTCGATTGGACCGAATCGCCAATATGGTGAAAGGGGGGCGCGACAGTGCGGATGAGAAGGTCGAGCAGTTGCTCGACCGCAACCGGCGCCTGGAAAAGGAGTTGGATCAGTTGAAGGCAAAGCTGGCCAGTTCACAGGGCACTGACCTGGCGGGGCAGGCCGTCGATATCGCCGGTGTGAAAGTGCTCGCCGCACGCCTTGATGGGGTTGACGCGAAAGCCCTGCGCGATGCCGTTGATCAGCTCAAGAACAAGCTGGGCAGCGCCGCCATCGTGTTGGGCGCCGTGGACGATGGGAAGGTCCGTTTGGTCGCGGGTGTCACGAAAGACGTGACCGGACGCATCAAGGCCGGCGACCTGGTGAATCAGGTTGCCGTCCAGGTGGGCGGAAAGGGCGGCGGGCGTCCGGACTTGGCCCAGGCAGGCGGAAGCAATCCCGAAGCCCTGGATGCGGCTATCGCCTCCGTCACCGGCTGGGTTGAGGCACAAATCCAGGGGTGAAACGCGCGTTCCCCACCGTGCTTCGAATTCACGTCCGGCGCGCGCGCCGGGCGCGCCCTGGACCAGCAAGAGTAACGGCTAATCTCCTCTACGAAATGGAGCCGACCTTCGTATAATGGTCGGCTTTGTCCTTGCGGCACTGCACAATGGCTTTGATTGTTCAAAAGTATGGTGGCACCTCGGTGGGTACGGTGGAGCGTATCCGCAACGTGGCGTCGCGCATCGCACGCTGGCGCGATGAGGGTCACGATGTGGTCGTGGCCGTTTCCGCCATGAGCGGCGAAACCAATCGCCTTATCGGATTGGCCAGTGAAATAACCGATGCGCCCAGTCCTCGTGAATACGATGTGCTGGTCTCCACCGGCGAGCAGGTGACCATAGCCCTGTTGAGCATGGCCCTTGAGCACAGCGGGTATGGCGCCCAGTCATTTACAGGTGGCCAGGTGCGCATCCTTACCGATTCCGCCCATACCAAAGCCAGGATTCTGAGTATCGATGAGCACCAGATCCGCGGCGCTCTTGATCGCGGCCAAGTCGTTGTCGTTGCCGGATTCCAGGGCGTGGATACTGATGGAAACATCACCACCCTGGGTAGAGGGGGGTCCGACACGACCGCGGTGGCCTTGGCGGCCGCGCTGAAGGCGGACGAATGTCAGATCTACACCGACGTCGATGGGGTGTACACGACCGATCCCCGGGTCGTTCCGAATGCGCGTCGCTTGGAACGTATCACCTTCGAAGAGATGCTGGAGATGGCCAGTCTCGGGTCGAAGGTGTTGCAGATTCGTTCCGTGGAATTTGCTGGCAAGTTCAATGTTCCCTTGAGGGTGCTTTCTTCGTTCGAAGATGGCCCCGGCACACTAATCACATTTGAGGATGACGATATGGAGGACGCTCTGATCTCCGGTATCGCGTTCAACCGCGACGAAGCCAAACTCACGATTCAGGGGGTCCCCGACGAGCCAGGGGTGGCCTCCAACATTCTCGGTCCGGTCGCGGAACGGAATATTGAAGTGGACATGATCGTCCAGAACATCGGGCGGGACGGAACCACTGATTTCACCTTTACCGTGCATCGCAACGATTTTCGTAATGCGCGGGAGGCCCTTGAGGAAGTCGCACGAACCGTCGGTGCCCGGGAAGTGCTGGGTGATGACCAGATCGTCAAGGTCTCGCTCGTGGGCGTGGGCATGCGATCCCATGCGGGGATTGCCGCCACCATGTTCGAGACCCTGGCACGGGAAGGAATCAATATCCAGATGATCTCCACCTCCGAAATCAAGGTCTCCGTTGTGGTCGACGAGAAGTACCTCGAGTTGGCGGTGCGCTCGTTGCATAGTGCTTTCGGTCTAGACCAAAGTTCATAAAACCCGCATTCTTCCGGGTATGGCCCGGGGATTGCTTAGGCATAAAGTACAGGGTCACCCCGGTGACGAGCCCCGAAAGCTTGAGGTGACGGGGTGCGGACGTTCTCGTCGGTGAATTGGATCACCATCGGAAACGCCATTGGAATTGGATTAACACTGGAGTTAAGGCGATGCTTATTTTGACCCGTAGAGTCGGAGAGACCCTGATGATTGGTGACGAAGTGACCGTCACCGTCCTGGGTGTGAAAGGTAACCAGGTGCGTATCGGAATCAATGCGCCGAAGGAAGTAGCGGTTCACCGCGAAGAAATCTACGAGCGCATCCGACGCGAGCAAGGCCAGGGCAACCAGGCCGAGCCGGATGGAAACTACTGACCGGGCGACTTCCTGCCAGTAGGCTCGATACGGGCTGCGTTTCAGTGGTTTGACCACCGGGACGCGGCCCGTTTGCTTTTGTCAGCGTGGGCCCTCGTGCGTGGAGGGCCGATGATGACCGACGCGGCGGCCAGATGCACAATCCGCCAACAATGGCGGCCGCAAGTGCTTTACCTGGAAACAGGCCGCCATTATCCTACGCCCCCTTCC
>JBMYTY010000201.1:0-4271 GCA_049604855.1 Gammaproteobacteria bacterium
AGCTCGGAGTCGAGATTGCCTACTCCCAGGAGCCTGAGGGTGCCCTGGAAACCGGGGGCGGGATTCACAGGGCGCTTCCCTTGCTGGGGTCCGGCCCCTTCGCCGTGGTGAACGGTGATGTCTGGACGGATCTGCCGTTTGAGCGCCTGCGGCGGGTGCCCGATGGCCTGGCCCACCTGATCCTTATCGACAACCCGGGCCACAACAGCCGGGGCGACTTTCACCTGGCGGATGGGATGTTGAGTCCGGACACGGGGCCACGTTTCACCTTCAGCGGCATGGGGGTTTACCGTCCGGAGCTGTTCAAAAGCTGCCAGCCCGGCCGCTTCCCCCTCGCGCCTCTGTTGCGCGATCGCTTCGCGGCGGGAGAGATCAGCGGAGAGCACTATCGCGGCCAATGGCGGGACATCGGTACACCCGAACGGCTCGCTGAACTGGATGCGGAGTTGTCCGCCAGAACCTGAGGGGGGAGGGGATATGGGGCAGGAAATAGAGCGTCAACATTTCTCCGCCCACGACTTTCGCGTGTTTTCCGGCCGCTTGCGGCGTGAGACCGAGCTGCTGCGACAGTGGCTGGATGGCGGCGTGTTCCCTGATCTGCCCTTCATGGGGGGGCTCGAGGTGGAGGCCTGGCTGGTCGGGCCGGACCTTGAGCCCGCCGCCGAGAATGGTGCCTTTCTGGAGGCCATGGCCGATCCGCTGGTGGTTCCCGAACTCGCGGCGTTCAACTTCGAGATCAATACCGATCCCCTCGAACTGGCGGGCGCCGCGCTGACCCACATGGAGAGCGACCTGGATCGGCGCTGGAAACACTGTCGTCGGCAGGCTTCGGAGTTGGGGCTCGAGACGGTCATGACCGGGATTCTGCCCACGGCACGGGAAACCGCTTTCAGTCCCGCGAACATGTCGGACCAGGCCCGTTACCGGGCGCTCAACGAACAGATCCTGCGCAGTCGTGAAGGCCGCCCGCTGCACTTGCAGATCGAGGGCAGGGAGCGACTGGATACGGTGCACTACGACGTCATGCTCGAGGCGGCCGCGACCTCGTTCCAGATCCACCTGCGCGTGCCGCCTTCCCGCGCCGCCCATTTTTTCAACGCGGCCCTGCTGTGCTCACCGTTCATGGTGGCGGCGAGCGCGAACTCGCCCTTTCTGTTCGGACGTGACCTTTGGGAGGAGACGCGCATTCCCTTGTTCGAACAATCCGTCGCCAGTCCGCCACGCGGCGATTGCGCATCCATGGGTGGGCGGGTCTGTTTCGGCCGGAACTACGTGAGCGGCGGATTGGCGCGCTGTTTCAGCGAAAACGAAATCTGTTTCGATCCCCTGCTTCCCATGGAGATGGATAAGTACCCCGCTTCGCTCAGCCACCTGCGCCTGCACAACGGAACCATATGGCGTTGGAACCGCCCCCTGGTGGGGTTCGAGGATGATGGCCGACCGCACCTTCGCATCGAGCACCGCAGTTGCCCGGCGGGACCGACCGTGGCCGATTCCATCGCGAATGCGGCGCTGTTCTATGCCCTGTGCGCGGATTTCGCCGACGAATCCGCGGCCGACGAGCAGGCCTTGCAACGCCTGCTCCCGTTTGACCGGCTTCGCGATGGCTTCTACCGGGCGGCCCGTGACGGCCTGAATGCCGAGCTGTCCTGGATCGACGGGCGGACATGGCGACTGCGCGACCTGCTGCTCGATCAACTGCTGCCCCGAGGGCAGGATGCCCTGGCGCGGATGGGCCTCGACGGTGAAGGCCAGGATCGTTATATGCGGATCATCGAGGAGCGGGTGCGAAGCGGCCGGACCGGTAGCGCTTGGCAGCGCCAGAGGGCACGTGCACTGGACGGCGATCTGCATCGGATGCTTCGGGAATACATGGACCTGCAGGATGACGGCGAGCCGGTGCATTCTTGGCCGGTTTAGTGAGGCTTCCGTCGCCTGGCGTGGTTGGGATGCCCGCGTGAAACTCAGCCCCCGGCCGGGCGGGGCGCCCATTCCAGCTCTCTGACCCCCGGTATCCGGGTGTGATCCCAGTGATCCAGGGCCCAGCGGAGCAGGGCGGATACATCCGCCCCGCGCAGGTCCAGCGGGGGGGATTGCCCCAGGAAGTTCAGAGCGAGCCACAGGTTGTCAGTGGCACGCTCGTCATCCAGTGCCGGGGCATGGGTCTGCTTGCTGAGCTTGTTACCGCCCGGGTGGGTGGCGACCGGCAGGTGCAGGTAGTCCGGCTGGGGCAATCCCAGGGCCCGTTGCAGGGCAATCTGTCTGGGCGTGGAGTCCAGCAGGTCACTGCCGCGAACGACCTGGGTGACACCCTGCTCGCCGTCATCGACGACCACGGCCAACTGGTAGGCGAACAGCCCATCGCCCCGGCGCAGGGGAAAGTCGCCCACGTCCGTTTCCAGGCATTGCTGAACGCCGCCCTGGACCTGGTCCTCAAAACCCACGGGTGTGGCGTCCACGCGTAGACGGACAATATTGGCTGGTCGTGCGGGATCGGGGCCATTGCGGCAATAAGCCGGGTAAACCCAGCCGCCGTCCACGGCCCGCAGGCCGGCCGCCATGATCCGTTTGCGGTTGCAGGAGCAGGGGTAGGCCAAGCTGCGTTCCAGCAGCGAATCCATGGCGGCCTGGTAGGCGGCGTCGCGCTCGGTTTGCACCATCACCGTCCCATCCCAATGCAGGCCATGGGCGCGCAAACTGTTCAAAATCCCGTCCGCGGCTCCCGGTATCGTGCGCGTTCGATCCACGTCTTCCATGCGTACCAGCCAGCGACCGCCCACCGAGCGCGCGGCGAGATACGAACCCAGTGCGGCAATCAGGGAACCGAAGTGCAGGGGGCCGGTCGGGGATGGGGCGAAGCGGCCGGTGATGGGCGGGGTATCCAACATGGGGCATCAGTCTATCGATTCGCGCACTTCGGGAACGATCAACCCCAACCGAACGCCGTGATGACGGACAATCCGGGCCTTCACTCTCTTCCGTCACTCTCTTCCGTGCTGACCCATGTCCCCCATCGAAAACTGGTTTGAACTGTTGCGCGACCGCTTTCCCCTCGCCCGTGCCATGGGCGTGCGGGTGGCGCACTACGACGGGCGTGGCATTGCCCTGGAGGCGCCACTGGCGAGTAACCAGAACCACCATGGCAGTGCGTTCAGTGGCAGTCTCTATGCCCTGGCGGACATGGCGGGATTCGGTTTGTTGCATACCCGGTTGGTGGAGTCCGGGATCGAGGCCGAGGTGTTCATGCGGGCGGGCGAGGTCGACTACCGCCGCCCCGTACTCGGTGATCTCGTCGCGCGATGCACTTTGCCGGAAGGAGATGCCTGGGATGACTTTCTCACCCGGCTCGAGGAGCGCGGGCGGGCACGCCTGGAACTGTCATGCACCATCGCCCATGAGGCCACGGGCGAGACCGAGGCGGCCGCGGTGCTGACGGGCCATTTCATGGCGATGCGCCCCGCCTGAGTTGATGGGCGGGGACGCGGTGGCGGGTTCGGACCCTGTTCCATGGGGCCCGGATAATGGTAGAACGCGGCTCCCGTCCACGGAGGCCGCGCGGTACTCCCACTGATCCAAGCCCATGACCATGATCCAAACCGAACTGGAAGCCTTGATTTTCGATGTTGACGGCACCTTGGCCGACACCGAGCGCGACGGCCATCGCGAGGCCTTCAACCGGGCTTTCAAGGAGGCGGGGCTCGACTGGCACTGGGACGAAGCGCTCTATGGTGAACTGCTTGCGGTCACCGGAGGAAAGGAACGCATGCGGCACTACATGGACTCGTATCGTCCCCGGGATCCTGCCGCGGGCAGTGCGGAGCGCGAGGCGCTGTACACGCGCATTCCCGACCTGCACAAGGCCAAGACGGCGCACTACACCGCCATGCTGGCCGAGGGAGTGATCGGTCTGCGCCCGGGAGTCCGCCGCTTGCTCGATGAGGCCCGTGCCTGTGGTCTTCGCATCGCCATCGCCACCACCACGACCCCGGCCAATGTCACCGCGTTGCTCGAGAACAGTCTTGCTCCCGGCAGCTGTGACTGGTTCGAGGTGATCGCGGCGGGCGATATCGTGCCGGCCAAGAAGCCCGCGCCCGACATCTATCACTACGCCATGGAGCACATGGGGATCGGGGCGGATCGTTGCCTGGCTTTTGAAGACTCCGAGAACGGAATCCGTTCCTCCCAGGGCGCGGGTTTGACCACCCTGGTCACCATCAACGGCTATACCCACGATCACGATTTCACGGGGGCCGCCCTGGTGGTCGACAACC
>JBMYTY010000202.1:0-4267 GCA_049604855.1 Gammaproteobacteria bacterium
CTGTTTCAACTTCTCGTAACGGAAGGCACGGAATCCGCTGGCGCAATCGGTGATCTTCACCCCGGTCAGCAGGCTGACCAGCCCGCTGAACAGGTCGACCCCTTTACGCCGCAAGCTGGAGTAATCCTCCATGGAGCCGAGCACCCGCGAACCGATAACGATATCGGCCCCGGTCTCCGCGATGGGCCGCACAAGGGGTTCTATTTCCGAGGGGTCATGCTGACCGTCGGCATCCATGGTCACCACGACGGACACACCAAGGTATCCGGCGGCCGCATAGCCCGTGCGCAGTGCGGCACCGCCCCCCTGATTGACCATATGACTGATACTGAGGGCCCCCAGACGCTTCGCCACCTCCACCGTGTCATCGTCGCTGCCATCATCAACAATCAGGGCCACCACACCGAGGCCCGCCACTTCGCTAGGTATGGAGGGCAGCACGTCGGGAAGGCTCTCACCCTCGTTGAGCGCGGGGATCACCACGGCAACCTTTCCCGTCGCGGATCGCGGAGCATGCGCCGCGCGGAAATCGCGCATGGCCAGGGCCGTGATCAACTCGGCAACCCGCTGCCTGTTATAGATATTTTCGCCGCGCTCGTCAGCGAGGATGAACCACATGACGACGATCACCAGAATCAGAATGGTGATGATCCGGCCGCCCGGAAAGTCCCCCAGGGACAGCAACTGACTCGGAATATCCACCAGGCCCGGATACAGACTGACGGACAGGCACCCTATTCCCCCGAACATCAGCAGCCATTCGGCATCGCGACGATCAGAGGCGGTACGCAGGCTGACCACGGAGCGCAGAATCATCAACGCACCCAGGACGAATCCCAGAACTCGGATGACGCTGAAAATCTCCATCGGGTGTGGAACTCCGGTGTCCCCCCAGCCCTGGGAGGAGGATGACCCCGCCCGGGTCGGCAAGGGCGAGAGTAAGAAGCAACGGCGCCCCCCTGGCGGCATATCGCGGCATAAGGGCGGCGCGCCGGGTGGCCATTGCGGCGGGTCGCCGCGCCACCGGCGGCGGCATGATAGTTGATCACGGATTTCGCATCTATGCGGGCCCGTC
The DNA here is from genome assembly GCA_049604855.1 of Gammaproteobacteria bacterium. GTDB lineage: Bacteria > Pseudomonadota > Gammaproteobacteria > JACKNK01 > JACKNK01 > JBMYTL01. Next base: position 1,076 of record JBMYTY010000202.1, read on the forward strand.
GGACAGACGACACCCCCCGCAAGCCCGGCCCGGCGGAGATTTGATGCCGCGCCTCAAACGGTATACTCCCGCCGCATCCGGGAACGGGGCAGGACAGGCTACCCGGACGTCGTGACCGTGACGCGCTCCCCTCCTTGCGGACCCGAGACGCTCCCAAGGCCGGTCCGTGTGCTCTCCATGCCGTGGTCATGGGTGCCCTTCAACCGTTTTCCCTCCTGCTGAACACCCCCCTCCCGGCAGCCACACCTACAGTCTCCAGGCCCAATGACGGCAATCCGATACAGACCAGAGATCGATGGAATGCGGGCCCTCGCCGTCATCTCCGTCATCCTCTACCACGCCGGTTTCTCGGCGGGTGGGCGTGAGTTGGTTCCCGGTGGTTTTCTCGGTGTCGATATCTTTTTCGTCATTTCCGGCTACCTGATCACCGGAATCATCCTGCGCGAGCTGGACGACGACCGATTCTCCATTGCCCGTTTTTACGAACGCCGTGCCCGTCGCATCCTCCCCGCCCTGTTCGTGGTGCTCGGCGCGACCATCCCGATTGCCTGGACCCTGATGCTGCCCGACCCCTTCGAGGAATTCGCGGGCTCACTGCTGACCACACTCGGATTCGGCTCCAACATCTTCTTTCTGCTTCAGGATTCCTACACCGCCGAACCGAGCCAGTTGAAGCCTCTGCTGCACACCTGGAGTCTGGGGATTGAGGAGCAGTTCTACATTCTGTACCCACTGCTGTTGATCGGCGTCTTCCGGTACGGCCGCCGTCACCTCAAGACCGTATTGTGGCTACTCACGGCCGCCTCGCTGTTGTTGGCGGAAACCACCGTGCGCCACTTCCCGGACGAGGTGTTCTACCTGCTTCCCACACGGGCCTGGGAGCTGGGCATCGGTGGCCTGGTGGCCCTGTCGCGGCTGCATACACCCGCGTCCAAGCGGTTCCACCTGCCGTTGCTCGCCCCGAAGGCCGCGCTGCTCATGATGATGCTGCCGCTGATCTTCTATACCGATCAATTCGCGCACCCCTCGTTGTGGACCGCCATTCCCGTATTCGGAGCGGCACTGTTCATCGCGCAGGCCAACCCCGGCGAATCGGTATCGCGTGTGGCCGCCAGCCGCGTTCCCGTTGCCCTGGGCCTCATTTCCTACTCCCTGTACCTCTGGCATTTCCCCGCTTTCGCGTTTCTCAGAATCGCCGACCGCCCACTCGACGCGGCGCACACCGCCGCGGCCATGGGCGGCGCCCTGGTCTGCTCGGTAGCGACCTACTTTTTGATCGAGAAGCCCGCACGCAACCGCGTCCTGACACCACTGCGCCTGTTCCTGCCCGTCATTGTCCTGGCCTTCGCGGCCCTGGCCGGATTCGGAACCTGGATACTCGTGGGCGATGGTCTTCCCCAGCGTCTCGGTGCGGTCTCCAGCCTGATGCAGGACGCGCGCAAGACCTTCGTGACCCAGGACGGCAGGAAATGCGGTAACCGGCCCGTCGCCGAGTCCTGCCGATTTGATACGGAAGACGCGCACGGTCATGTGATCCTCGTGGGCGACAGCCATGCCGATGCACTAAGCACGGAACTGCACGCCCTTGCCCGGCGGCACGCGCTTTCATTCACCCAGATCACCGCCAACGCCTGTCTCTACCTGGATGGTGTCGAGCGTTGGGACGCGGACTGGCGCAATGCGCCCTGCCTGAAATCGAGCGCCGAACTGACCCGTTTCCTGAAGTCCGAACCGCCGTCCATCATCGTCTACAACGGCCGCCTGCCCATGCACCTGGAGCAGAGTCGGTTCGACAACGGCGAAGGCGGCGTCGAGGACGGCTCCATCCCGCGCCTTGAGCCCTCGGCGGCCGCGGCCGAAGCCGGCTTGGGCGTGAACGAGGCCATACACGCCACCTTCGATGCGTGGACCGCCGCCGGTCATGCCCTCGTGCTCGTGTACCCCGTACCAGAAGCCGGTTGGGATGTGCCCAAGGAGGTCATGTCGCGCCTGTCCGGCGTTCCGAGCAACCCCATCAATCTGCGCAAACAGGCCTACGAACGCATCGCCATCACCACCGACTACGGCTTGATTCAACGGCGCTTCGCGAGCTCACATCGGCTACTGGACGGAGTCGATGGCGACGGACAGGTATTCAGAATCCGACCTGAGCACAGTCTCTGCCTGGACGGGACCGGCCGCTGCCGGACACACGGCGAGGAGGGGCTTTACTACCGGGACGATAATCATCTCACCAACGCGGGGGCACGCCGGGTGCTGGCGCCCCTGGATGAACTCATCGACGAAGGCGCCCTGTCCCGCTGGACCGGTGACGCCCGCTGACGCGCACCTGCCTTTTCGCGGCGAAGCCGGTGGACCTCGATATCCAATCCTGGCGCAAGACTTTGCGTCGCCGCCAGCGTGCAACGAGAATGCGCCACCGGACAGCACCTCTCCCCCCGAAGCCACGGCCCGTCACCCCATGATCAACTACATGACCATCGACCTGGAAGAGTGGTTTCACGGGCTGACATCCACGGCCTATCGGCCGGGGCTGTGGCCCGAACTGGAACGTCGTATCGAGATCGGGTCGCACCGGCTGCTGGACATCTTCGATGAGCACTCGATACAGGCCACCTTCTTCGTGGTGGGCGATCTGGCGGCGCATCGACCGGGCATCGTTCGCGAAATCGCCGAGCGCGGCCACGAGATCGCCCTGCACAGCAACATGCATCAGAAGGTCAGGGAGATGACCCCGGAGGAGTTCGGCCGTGACCTGGACGCCAACATCGAGTCCGTCACCGATGCGGCGGGGTGCGCGGTTTCAGGCTACCGCGCACCGGCCTTCTCCGTGGACCCGGCCAAGGACTGGATCTGGGAAACACTGGCCGACAAGGGCCTCAGTTACAGCTCCAGCATCTTCCCGTTCCGTACCCCGCTCTACGGATCGAACGATGCGCAGGCCACGCCTCACCGTCGCGCCGGCGTGGTCGAGATTCCCATGACCACCGCGCGCACCCTTGGCCAGAAGCACCCCTTCTCCGGCGGCTTCTATTTCCGGGCCCTGCCCTACTGGTTCGTGCGCCAGACCACGCGGCGCGAGAACGGTGCCGACCGCCCGGTGATCTTCTACTTCCACCCCTGGGAGTTCGACCCCCAGCACCCCAGGCCCGACTTCATCACCCGTCGTGAGCGGGTCAGCCACTACCTAGG
>JBMYTY010000203.1:0-4264 GCA_049604855.1 Gammaproteobacteria bacterium
CCACCGACGGACTGAAAGACGTTATTGAACACGAAACTGGCGCCCGTGGGGGTCTCCACGTAATCAATCTCGACGCCTTCGAGGTAGGACAAGGCCACGGAGTCCACGTATATGACCAAGCCGTCTTTCTCGAAACGCGCGTCGTGGTCAAACTGCTCGGTGGCGAACGTCATGCTGTAGTTCATACCACTGCATCCGCCGCCGGCGACGAAGATACGCACGGCTTCCACTTCCTCTTCCGAGTCCACCAGGGCCTTCAGCTGCCCGTGGGCGGAGTCGGTGACCGTGATTTCGTCCGTGAGCACGCTCTTGAATGTAGGTTGATTTTCGGTTGCGACGGCGGCTTGAGCTTGCGACATCTTTAGAATCCCGTGGAAGTCCGCATGGGCGGCAGCATGAATTAGTGGTCAGAGCTGAACGTTATCACAGCCCTTCGGCCGTCAACCCTCAACGATTTCAGGTCTTCGGCGCAGCGAGGGCGCGCTCTATTTCCATATTAGAATATGCCAATACCTTGACGGTACCCCGTCTGATCGGCGAGTATGCGCGCCCTGTCAATGAGGTATCTTCACGATGACCACGCAGACAATGAATCCGAACAACGTCCACGAAAAGCCAATGAACGGCGACAACCCGCCGGTCTTCAAACGCATCTGTAATTGCGTTTCGGAGCATTCGCGGCTGATTTTCGCCATCACACTCAGTGCGGGAACGCTGGGACTGATGATTGCGGCCATCGTCCTGACCCAGTAAGGGCAGGCCGCGCCCCTTGATGGGTGCGCCGTCGCAGCCCTATCCGAGAAAAGGCCCGCGCAATGCGGGCCTTTTCTTGTGAGTTTCATGCTCCGTCAGAGCAAAACTCCCCGTTTGAAATTACCGAATGGCATTCGGATCTTCGACTGCCTTGGTATGGCGCCAACGCTGGAAATTGGGTTCCCAGAAGTAATCTTCGGTCAGAACGTACTCAAGCACGGAGCGCAATCGATAGAACATAACCACCGAGTCCAAGCGCATGATCTCGTGTCCCCAGTGGTCGAAGAACACCAGCGTCGGTCCGTAGAAAACACCCAGTTGGTCCGCCCATTCCCTGGCGGTGGTCTTCTGTCCCGAAGGAGTGATCACCGGGGTATCCGACCACATATTGAGCTGCTCCACATCGAAGCGCTTGAACATCTCCGGGATACTCTGCCGCCCCAGAATCGATGAATGCAGCAAATCGCAGGAATGGCAGTTGCCCTGCTCGAAGAACACGACCAGAGGCCGTTCACCGTACACCTCCGAACGGTCCAGAACCCGAGGGCCACGCAGGATAAACGGCTCCTCGCTCAAGCCTCCCTCGTCCATGATCTCCACGCCGTCGGCGCGGGAAAGGTACTGGCGGTAGGAGTCGAAGAGGTAATGTTCTCCGGCCACGTACTCCAAGGCTGCGCGAAATTTGTACGGTGGGTAATAGCCTCTCAGGCGCAGCGCCTCCTGTCCGTTCAGGTCATAGAACACCAATGAAGGTGTGAAGTTGGTACCCTCCCGCACGGAAAATTCGCGTTCGGAAAGACTGATACCGTTAAGGTCCGTGACTTCCTTACTCCCCCAGATATCGATCGCGATCACATCAAAGTTGGATCGTGTATAGCGGGTGATATCCGGCTGCCCGAAGTTCACGTCCATCAGGGCTTTGCAATAGGTGCAGTGGTCCTGCCCGAAATAGACGATGATTCCCTTCTTGCCGTCCTCCCGCGCATCGTCAAGGTCATCGCGCAGGTCCAGAAAACTCGTTTTGAACCATTCGGGGTGCTTGATGGTGGGCACCGGCTTGTCCTCGAAACTGACCTCGTCACCGAAGTGTTCGAAATCCGGCTCCGTCGGCGTAACAACGGCGCTCGCCACGGGGACCGTCAGGACGGCCCAAACCAACACATGCATTAAGCACTTCATCATCATTCTCCTCTCCCGGCATCTGGGCGCCGGTTATTCCTCCGCCGAAGATCAAGCGGGCCAGACCAGGGGCCTGCCCGACAAAATCAGACTATGAGTATCCCCGGCGCGCCCCCTCTTGGCGAGGGTAGCCGCGACGGATATCTGTTCAATCGTCGAGTGGCGGGGTTCGGGTCGATGCGAATCGCCGACACCTACGGCCACCGGGTGAAAGCAATCGCCCGGATCGGTAATGTGCATACTCGCGCGTGCCTTGCACCCCGCCAACTTCCGCGCACTGGCGGTGAGACGCCCACCGCCTGCTCGCGCATCCGCGACATCCCGATACACGCCACGCCCGACATGCCCCACAAACCCGCTCCGCCCCCGGCTCAAGCCTTCCTTGTAGTTGGCCCGGGCTGTCCACACTGCGCAAGCCTGCTGAGTGCGCTCACCGATCTGGTGAAATCCGGAGAGCTGGGACGACTCGAAGTGGTTAACGCCGAAGCAGACCCGAGAACCGCCTCGGCCCTCGGCTTGCGCTCCGTTCCATGGCTACGCATGGGTGGATTCGTGTTCACGGGCGCCATGAGCACGGCCGCACTGCGCCGATGGTTGAGCGAGGAAGGCACGCTCGAAGGCGACCGGCGTTATTTTGCCGAGCGCCTGCGCCAAGGTGAATTGTCCCAGGTCAACGCCTTGCTATCCGAGACACCCCAACGCGCACTGGCTCTGGTCGACCTCATGGGCCGTGATGACACCGGGCTTGACCTGCGTGCGGGCATCGCCGCCGCTTTCGAGACCATGGAGGGAACGGCCACCTACTCCATTACGGAAGCCTCGCTGGGCGCACTCAGTGGATCGGACAACAGCCGAGTTCGAGCCGATGCCTGCCACCTGCTCAGTACAATCAACACGGATTCAGCACGCTCCTGGCTATCAGCTCGACGAGATGACCCGGACCCCCTGGTCAGGGAAATCGTGTCTGATGCCCTGGACGGGTAAGCAAACCCGACAAACCACCAGGCCGCATGGTCCTGATGCCGCTTTCCGTATCAATTCTTCCAGCTCTGAATCTTCCGATAAATGGTCGAAGGACTGATCTCCAGGGCGGCGGCCGCCCGCGGGATGTTGTCATCGTTGGCCTGAATCGCCGCCTCTATGGCCTCTTTCTCGACGAGCCATAGCGGTTTGATGGCCTGCGAAGCCCCCGCGGGCGCGGCTCGTGGAACGGCGGGTGAAGCCACGCCTGACCGGCTTGCGCCAACAACGGGCTGGCCGGTCCCGCGAAGCATGTCGGGCAGCATCCCGGGGATGACCTCGTCTCCGTCGTTCAGGACCACGATGGTCCGAACCACATTCTGAAGTTCGCGCACGTTACCGGGCCAACGGTAGTTGAGAATCAGTTGCTCCGTAGCCACATCAAAACGGGAAAACCCCTTCCCTTCTTCCGCCGAGAACTCGTCCAGGAAACGTCGTGCGATCAGAAGGACGTCATCTTCCCGTTCCCGCAGTGGTGGCAGCGCAATGGGAATGACGTGCAAGCGATAGTAGAGGTCCTCACGGAAACGACCTTCATTCACCATCTGCATGGGATCACGGTTGGTGGCGGCCAGAAACCGCACATCGACCTCGAGCTGACGGCTACCGCCCACTTTCTGGAAGGCACCGGTCTGAATAAACCGGAGTAATTTCGCCTGTAAATCAAGATCGAGCTCACCGATTTCATCGAGGAACAATGTTCCGCCATCCGCCCGCGACGCGGCTCCGTCACGGGCGTTGAGCGCCCCGGTGAACGCCCCCTTCACGTGCCCGAATATTTCACTCTCCATCAGGTCTTTGGGCAGTGCGGCACAGTTGATGGCGACAAAGGGGCCTTCCGCTCGGGGCGAACGCCGATGTATGGCCTCCGCGCAGACTTCCTTACCGGTCCCGGATTCCCCGGTGATGAATACCGAAGCACGGCTTGGTGCGGCGCTCAGGATGATTCGATAAACGCTCTGCATCACCAGGGAGGAACCGATGAATCCCTCAAAGGAATCCCGCCCCATATCTTCCTTGATGGTCTCGATCGCCGTTGCCATGCGGGTTCGATCCAGGGCGTTTCGCACGGTCACCCTCAGGCGTTCAGCGGACAGCGGCTTCTCCAGGAAATCGAAGGCCCCCAGTCGCGTCGCTTCAATCGCGGTATCCACCGTACCGTGGGCCGTGATGATCACCACACTCGATCCCATTCGCCGTTCCTGCATCCAACGCAACACCTCCATACCATCCATATCCGGAAGCACCAGATCCAACAACACAACCTCCGGAGTGACCTGAGTGAGCCGCTCCAATGTGTCGGCGCCAGTGG
>JBMYTY010000204.1:0-4255 GCA_049604855.1 Gammaproteobacteria bacterium
GGCCCGCACCCGGCCCGGTACCGAACCCTCTTCCTGGCGCATGGGGCCCGCGCGGACCGCCGCCGACCACGCGCACGACACCCTTCGCCATAAACACGCCCAGCAATGCCCGCCGGGTGAAGGGGATGAGCCCCAGGAAACCGACGGCGTCCGTGAAGAACCCCGGCGTCAGCAGGAAAGCGCCGCAGATCAGAAGCACCACACCTTCCATCATGGCCATGGCGGGAATCTGGCCCCGGTCCATCTCGGTCCGCACCCGCATCAGGGTGCTCAGGCCCTGCTGACGCAGCAGGGCCGCGCCGACGATCGCCGTAACAATCACCAAGGCGATGGTGCTTGGCGCGCCGATGACCCCACCGACCTGGATGAACAGGTAGATCTCGATCACCGGGATCATGATGAACAGGAGCAACAGGACGGAGAAGATATTCATGGATGGCCAAGGGCCCCGGCGAAGGGGAGAGGAGAATGACGTGCAGGTACCGATTCAGCGCAACACACGCTGCCGTCACCACACAGTGGGGGCGGGCCGGGTGATAAACAAGGCGGCCCGGTCCCATGAATCCGCCAAGGCACCACCCACGACCCGCTCGGCGGGACGAATTCGCACACCCGCGCCCCTTGAAGAGCCGCTACGATGGTGATCAGGCATTCCTAGACAGGACCCGCCCGGTCCAAGGCCCGCACAGCTCGATGATCCCGCATCCAGGCCGTTACTCCTCTCCCCTGTACCCCGAGGCCGCCCAGCTGTGGGCGGGCCAGCGGAGGATCAACAAGTGACAGGGACGAATTTGACGGAACTGCTGCGCATCGAAGGCGCGATCCTGACGGCGGTGTTCGTGCTCATGGTCGCCGTGCTCCTGTGGAGAAGTCTTCCGCGACGCCACTCAATCGGCAGGGACATCATCGCCGCGGCGGTCTGGTTCAGCGGACTGAGCGTCGCCATTGCCTCACTGGCGGTATCCCTCTGGCAGGTGGGCAGCCTAAAGTCCGGAGTCGACCAGCAGGTGGATGCGGTCACCGAACGGGTGACTTCACAGCGGGAGTCCAACGAGGCCCTGTTGCGTTTCGCCCGCGCCTACGTGGCGGGCGGTGGCGATGGCTACGCACAGCTGTTCCAGGAGCGCCGGAACCACCTGGCGGGGTCCCTATCGGAAACACCGGCCTCCGCACTTCTTTCCAGGGACGAACAGGCGAAACTGAAGGAAGCACACGAGCGAAGTGTCGCCCTCGTCGACCAGATGGAGCGGGCCATGTATGCCAGCCAGGGCCTGTTCCCGGACGATCAGGGACGATACACGCGCACCGGGAGCCCCGACATCGCCCTGGCCAGCGAGCTGTTGCACGGGCGCCCTTACGAAGAGGCCCAGGCCCACATCAGCGAACCGGTTGCCGCCCTGCTTGCCGCGCTCAACCAGCGCGCGAAGCGCGACCTGACCAGCACCACCGAGCTCGAACACGGCATGCTCCTGGCGCTGGGCGCCCTGTGCCTGGTCTCCATACTCTCCGCCGCCGTGACCCTGATCTATTTCCGGCGCACGGTGATCATGCCGCTCGGCCACCTGGAGAAAGGGGCACACACCCTGGCCGGGGGCAATTACACCCACCTTGTCGAGTCCAATCGCAACGACGAACTGGGAGTCACGGCCGAAGCCTTCAACGCCATGGCGGATGCCATCGACAACCGCGAACGGCGCCTGCGTTGCATCATTGAAACTGCGGCAGACGGCATCATCGTGATCGATGCCCGCGGGCGGATACAGGAGTTCAGCCCCGCCGCTGAGCGTATGTGGGGACTGGAGCGCAAGGACGTCCTGGGCGACAACATCAAGCGACTCATGCCCGACCCCGACCACTCCGCCCACGATGATTACCTCTCGGCATACCGCCTCACCCACGAGGCCAGAATCATCGGCCGGAAACGCGAGGTCACCGCCCTGCACGGCAGCGGGGCGACCTTCCCCATGGAACTGGCCGTGGCCGAGACCCCCATCGGGGAGGAGATGTTCTTCACCGGGATCTGTCGCGACATCACCGAACGCAAGGAAGCGGAGGCCCGTTTGCGCGATGCCCAGGATTCGGAGCGTGAAACCCGCCGGGCCCGCGAGGTCGCCGAGGCCGCCAGTGAGGCGAAGAGCGCCTTTCTCGCGAACATGAGCCACGAGATCCGCACGCCCATGAACGCCATCATCGGCATGCTCTACCTGCTCACCAACGAAGACCACCCCGATGAACTGAAGACGGAGCTTGGGCGCATCGACTCCCTGGCGCACAACCTGCTGCGCATCATCAACGACATCCTCGACTACTCCAAGATCGAGGCCGGCAAACTCCAGATTGAGGCCATTCCCTACAACCTCGACGAGGTGTTGGACAACGTGTCCACCATGGCCGGGGTGCTGTCGCGGGAGAAGGACATCAACCTCACGGTGGCGCGGGCCCCAGAGGTCCCCGTCAGCCTGGTCGGCGACCCGGTGCGCCTCGGCCAGATTCTCATCAACCTGGTCAACAACGCCATCAAGTTCACGCCTCAGGGCCGGGTGGATCTGCGCATCGACTCCTCCAACGGGGGGCCGGACCGCGGGCGTCTCATCATCCGCGTCAGCGACACCGGTATCGGCATGGACGAGAGCGCCCTGCGATCGATCTTCCAGCCCTACGAACAGGCGGAGGGCTCCACGGCAAGGCGTTTTGGAGGGACCGGCCTGGGCTTGTCCATCGTCCACCAGTTGGCCCTGCTCATGGGCGGCGGCGTCGAGGCGGACAGCACCCCCGGCAAAGGCAGCGTGTTCACCGTCAAGCTGCCCCTGGTGCGGAGCGGCGAACCGGTGGCCTACCGCGAGTTCAACAACGAGGTCCTGAGCGGCCTGCGGGTGCTGGTTCTCGACCCCGACCCGGCGGAGGAGCCCTCGGTGGTGCGCGCATTGTCCAGCTTCGGCTGCTCGGTAGAGTCGAGCCCGACTGAGGAATCCGCCCTGGAACGCTGCCAACTCATGCGGGACCAGGGTCAGCCCTATGACTTGGTGGTGGTGGATCCGCGGGGTTCCAGTGACCAACCCGGCGAGACCTTGATCCGCATGCGCGACAAGGGCGGCTCGACACCCCGGATCCTGGCACTGGAGAACGCCTACGGACACCAGGAAATCCTCGGCGGCCAGGCCCCCGAGGGCATAGATGCCGTCCTGACCAAACCGGTGACCCAATCTTCCCTGTTCGACGCACTGACCACCTTGTTCTCGCGGCCGAGAGATTCCGCGTCCACAGCTCGTCCGAATGCACCCGACTCAGCCCCCCCACTCGCCGGGCGTCGCGTGCTCGTGGCGGAAGACCACAACATCAACCAGATATTGCTCAAACGCCTGTTGACCAAGGCCGGTATCGAGTCGGTGATCACCGAGAACGGCCAGGAGGCCCTGGACAGGCTCGACGCCCAGCCCGACGACTTTGATGCCGTGCTCATGGACATCCAGATGCCCTTGATGGACGGCCTCGAAGCGACCCGACGGATTCGTGCCCAGGAACGTTTCGCCCAACTCCCCATCATCGCTGTTACAGCCAACGCCTACGCGGAAGATCGGGCACACTGTCTCGCGGCCGGCATGAGCGACTACCTGGCCAAACCCATCGACACCAAGGCCCTGTATGCGCTCCTGCAGCGCTGGCTACCCTCGACGTCGCAGCCTGAACCCGCCGAAGCACGCGCCTCCACGACGGCCGCGACGCCTTACCACGGCATAGCAGGGATCGAAATGGACGAAGCCCTGGAACGCATCGGCCACGACCGCGAACTTCTGCGCTCGCTCCTCGCGTCCCTGGTCAAGGAATCGCGAGACCTGACGCAACAGGCCGAGAATGCACTCAGCGCGGGCGACCCGGAACCGGCCCGACGCGCTGTCCACGCCATCAAGGGCATCAGCTCGAACCTCGCCGCCACGGAGATCTGCCGGATCGCCATGGAAACCGAGCACAGCCTGCGTGAGAACCCAGCCGGGGCCGAACAGGGGCTGCATCACCTCAAGCGAGCGGTGGACAATCTCGACCATGCGTTGCGCAACACGGACGGCAACGGGCGCTGATGCGTGCGCGGATTTCCCATTTCGCGCCCTTCCCATTTGGCTCCCTGAGAAACAGGGAATACCAGGACCCACGCGGCGTCTGTACTCAATGACGTAGCACGCCCCGGCACATCCCTATACATCCGAGCGGACACTCCAGTGGCTGATAAACCGAACACCCCGGAGCGGAAATCCTCCCC
>JBMYTY010000205.1:0-4252 GCA_049604855.1 Gammaproteobacteria bacterium
GCGTCGCACAACACAGGGCCAAGGCGATGAGCAACATCATTCAAGAACTTGAACAGGAACAGATGAACAAGGAGATCCCGGACTTTCAGCCCGGCGATACCCTGATTGTTCAGGTGCGCGTGAAGGAAGGCGAGCGCGAGCGTCTGCAGGCCTTTGAGGGCGTCTGTATCGCCAAGCGTAACCGTGGCCTGAACAGTGCGTTCACGGTTCGGAAGGTGTCCCACGGTGAAGGTGTGGAGCGTGTGTTCCAGACGTTCAGCCCCACGGTCGCCGAGGTGAAGGTGAAGCGTCGCGGCAAGGTACGTCGTGCCAAGCTGTACTACCTGCGTGAGCGCGAGGGCAAGGCCGCGCGCATCAAGGAAAAGCTGTAACTCACCACCTCCGTTCGGCTTTTTCCGAACGGCGCTTGTGAGGCACGGGTCGCGGTGGTATCACCGGGGGCCATGATGATCAGTGCGCCCATGCGTAAAACGGGTTCCTGCCTCTGGCGGGCGCCCGTTTTCGCGTTTCTGTCCCTTGCCATTTCACTTCCTCTCGTCGCTGAACCGAATCAGGCACGTGCCGTCCCAGATGGCGTGGCAACGGGAACTCACAACCGTTCGGAAACCCGCGCCGGAGATCCTTCCGAGAGCGATCTGAAAACGGTGATGGATTTCGCCAAGGCGGGTGCTCCTCGCCTCGCTTTGCGTCTGATGGACGTGTATCAACCCGGTCGGCTTGAGCACCCCGAAGGCTGGTTACGCTGGGAACGTGAGCGGATCACGATCCTGCAACTGCGCGGGCTGTGGGCGGAGTTGACCGAGCGCCTGGCGGCCCCACCTCCCGGGCTTCCGGATGCCTTCTATATCTGGGCAAGGGAAATGCGCGCAATGGCGTTCCTTCGTTTGGGCCAGGGACGTTCCGCGCGCCGCGCGATCATGGGCAATGTCTGGGCAGGTGATGAACCCCGGCAGGAGGTGATCGCCCGTTGGCAGAGATTGATCATCCAGGCGTACTTGGCGGAGGAACGTGATCAGGATGCGGAACGGGCGATGCTGCGTTACCGCCTTGATCACGGTGATGGCGGTCAGGATTGGGCGGTTCTGCGCGCGATCATTCTGTTGAGGGTTGGGGAGCCGGAACAGGCCCTGGCGGTACTGCAAGGGGTCGATGCGCCCGCGGTCAGTGTGCTGCGTGATCTGGCGGCCTTGCGGATGGGAAAGGCAGACGCTGAAAAGTTGTACACCCGTGTGCGCAAGAAGTTGCGCTCGAGCCGTAAGACGACCGAGGGCCGCGCGGAACTCTGGGCTCTGGCCGCGGAGGCCGCGGCGCGTTCCGGTCTTCCCGGCGATCGGGTCGGGGCACTGGAGGGTGCCTTGGGACAGGTCGATGGAGTGGATGCTGGCCACCCCCTGGCGGTTGCCGTGGATGAGCTCTGGACGGCATACATCGACTATGGCCAGAAGGTGGCGAATGACGCCCAATTGTTGATCGGTGATGAGCAGGCATGGACCCGCCTGGTGGACGTCAGCTCTAAAGACCCCGTCAAGGCGCGCGCGCTGCTGGCGACTCTGGCCCTGAAATCCACTGTAGAGGCCCAGCGCACCCGCGCTCACCTTCGCTTCGCCGAGGCCTTGCTGGGCACGGATTTCGGATCGCTCTTGCTGAAGCGGCTTTACCTGGAATCCGCGCGTTTTGACTCGATCGAAAGGGTGCCGGGTTCGGTCCGTCACCTGCTGGCGCAAGGCGCCCTGGATAGTGGGGATATCGATGCCGCGTCCCGCTTGGTCGCGGGTCTGCGAGAAGCCCCTGAAGGGCAGAACCCATTCGAGTGGGCCCTGCGACGCTCAAGAATTCTCATCCTTGGTGGGGATGCCGTATCCGGGGCCGACGGACTGGAGGGGGTGATTGATTCGGTGCTTGCCTCGCCCGAGCCCCGCGACGAGGCGGATATCGACCGCTTACTGCAGGTTGTCTTTGATCTTCAGGCAGTGGAGGCGCACCAGCTCGCCTTTGACCTGCTTCGGAAACTGCATCGGGCGGAACTGGGCCAACGCCATCGCAGGGAGATCCTCTTCTGGATGGCGGATTCGGCCAAGGCCTTGGGAAATCGCGAGGCGGCCGCGGCCTTGTATCTGCGTTCGGCGATGTGGCCGGATGCCTACGCCATGGATCAATGGGCGCAGACGGCCCGCTACCATGCCGCGGATCTGATGGCCGATCTGGGTTGGTTGGATGACGCCCGTTCGCTCTACCAGGGCCTGCTGGCGGTGACCAAGGATCCGGGTCGACGCGCGGTGCTGCGTCAGCGTTTGCAGCGACTGCTGTTGCAGCGAAGCCCGTGATCGGAGCCTCGCGCCCCGACGAGGCGGTGGAGGCGGGCAAGCGGGCAGTGATCGAGAGCCCGGTCGGGCCACTGGGCCTGTGGATCGGTTCGGAGGCGCTTCATACCCTGACGTTTGAGAAGCCGGGTGTGGAGATCACGGACGCGCGCTTCCATTCCAGTCTCATGCAGGAAACTGTGCGCCAGATCAGGGCGTACTTCCTGGATGCCCGCTTTCGTTTCGATCTGCCCCTGCTTGAGGCACCCACCGAGTTCCAGCATCGACTCAGGTCGGTGTTGATGGACATTGAGCCGGGTCGCGTGTGCGCCTATGGGGATTTGGCGCGCGCGTTGAACTCGTCCGCCCGCGCGGTCGGGGGAGGCTGCCGACGTAATCCCTTACCCCTGATCGTGCCATGCCATCGGGTTCTTGCGGCAAACGGAATCGGTGGGTTTTCCGGAAGGACCAGCGGCGAGCCGATGAAGCGTAAGCGCTGGTTGCTTAACCATGAGGGGGGATTAGGCCTCTGATTGATCAGGCAATCGATCTGTCGTCGGTCCGTGGCAAGGGATTAGGTTCCGCAATCCGGGGCCGCTCACGGGGTGTTCAGATATCAGCGCACGCTCATGCGATGGCGGGAACTGTTAAGCTCGCGCCAGCTTTTTAGGGACCCCACCATGCTTCGTCTGATCAAGTACCTGTTCATCCTGCTCTTTTTGACGGTGTTGCTGGGCCCCTTCGTGGTGGCTTATCTGGCGATTTCCGACAAGCCGATGATCGAGGTGAACCAGGGATTGACGGCCGACGATGTGCTTCGCGCCGAGGATTTGATCAAGGCCAATGATCCGCGTCGCCTGCCCGCTGGCAGTCTCCATTCCTTGAATCTGCCCGAGGACGACATCAACCTGCTGCTGCGCTACGGGTTCAAGCAGGTGACCAAAGGTGCCGCCGGGGTCGATCTGCATTCCGGTGCGGCGACCTTGTACATGTCTCTGCGCGTCCCCAAGAATCCGCTGGGCAAATGGGTCAACGTGCGGGCTGGGTTGTCCCAGTTTGGTGACCGGGTCATGGTCGATTATCTCGAAGCCGGCTCGATCAGGATTCCCTACGGCGTGGCCAACTTCGTACTGAGTATGGTGGATCAGCAGTTGCGCCGCGATGAGATGTATCGCGCCGTCATGCAGAGCATCAATGGCGTGCGTATCTCCGAGACCCAGATGACAGTGGTTTACCTCTGGCAGCCGGACTTGGTGAAGTCCATTACAGCGCGTGGAAAGGAACTGCTTATCCCAGCCGCGGAGCGTGAGCGGATGTTGGCCTACGCGGGGCACCTGGCCGACATTACCAACGAGATGTCTTCGGAGCGTCGGGCGCCGTTCCACCGTATTTTCGCGTCCATGCTGGAATTGGCGGCCGAGCGATCGAAGATTCGCGGCGAACCCGGGGCGGAGAACCGGGCGGCCCTGGCGACCCTGGCCTTTTACGTCAACGGTATGGCTATCGCGCCGGTTCTCGGTGTGGAGGAGCCCGACCTGTACAAGGCACGTCCCATGGAATTGATGCTCCAGGGACGCGCGGATTTTGCCCAGCACTTCACCATTTCGGCCGCCTTGGCCGCGGCCGGTGGTTCCGGTCTCGCGGACGCGGTGGGTCTGTTCAAAGAGGTGGATGACTCGCAGGGGGGGAGCGGATTCAGTTTCACCGACCTTGCCGCGGATCGCGCGGGCGTGCGCTTCGCGGAGGTGGCGACCGGTGACAGGGCCGCCGATGTGCAACGCATGGTGATCGGGGGCGATGAAACCGTCTACATGCCCAAGGCCCGTGATTTTCCCGAGTTCATGGACGCCGCGGAGTTCCAGGCCCGCTACGGAGGTGTAGACAGTCCCCGATACAAGCAGGTGGCCCAGGATATCGAGCGGCGCATCGAGGCGCTGCCTATCCATCGATAA
>JBMYTY010000206.1:0-4239 GCA_049604855.1 Gammaproteobacteria bacterium
TCCACCGCCAGCGGATCATGTTTGCGGGGCAGCTCCGGATGCTCCATGAGGGCCTTGAGCTCGGAGCCGAATATCACGGTTCCGTCCGCCAACCGGGACCAGTAGATACCCTTGATGCCGAGCCTGTCCCGTGCCAGAAACACGCTCTGGCGGTTCCGGTCCCAGACCGCGAAGGCAAACATGCCACGGAATCGATGCACGCAGTCGACGCCCCACTGTTCCCATGCATGCACGATCACTTCGGTATCGCTCAGGGTCTTGAGCTGGTGGCCCAGGCCCTGAAGCTCCGCGCCAAGCTCGCGATAGTTGTAGATCTCGCCATTGAAGACGACGCCCACACTGCCATCCTCGTTGAACAGCGGTTGATGCCCGCCGGACAGGTCGATGATGGACAGGCGACGATGTCCCAACCCAACCCCCGGCTCCACCAACAGGCCGCCATCATCAGGGCCCCGATGGGTCAGGCTATCGTTCATCCGTTTGAGCAGGCCACGGTCCACGGGCGGGCCGGGACGGGTCTGGTAGATACCGGTGATTCCGCACACGGGAAGTCTTATCCGTTTTGCCGACGGATGGAGGCGCGGATGTCACCCAGGTGCGCTTCGAGAAACCCTCTCAGACGCGCCCTGGCGGTGTCCGGCTTGAGATCGTAGGTGGTCATGAGCGCGATGACTGACGACGGGCGGCCACCCAACAGCTGCTGCCCCCCTTCAAGTACCTTGGCGATGGTTGCGTCGGCCGTGTGCTGCGCCCCCATCTGGTACCAGGTCCAGAGCACCGCATGCCTGCCCCGGTTGCGCATCCGGATTTCGCGCACGCCATAGCGCTCACCCTCGTATTCGAAGCTCATGCGGGACTCGCCCTGGCGCAACCAGCGATCCGGGGAGTAGAGGCGGTTCTGGGTATTGATCAACTCCGCGCCCTGGCGCTGCTGGTTGTAACTGGCGATGAACAGTCCGACCAGGTCCTCGGGATAATCCCCAGCGGTGAAATCCACGCGCGCCGAGGCTGCGGGATGGAGGTAATCCGGAGACCAGGCGGGCCACGGCTCAGGCCTGAGAGACCACGATCCAATCCGCTCGGGCACCTCTACCACCACAGGCTCCGGCGGACGCTCCCGCACCGCCTGTGCCACAAGAGGTGCCGCCCCCATGAAGATGACTCCCAGGGCGGCGAATATGGCGCTCAGGCGGGGGCATTCGCGAGGCTGGGGACCGGCGACGAACGGTTCCGGATCAGTCCGCTCCACCAGCAGGCCACCCAACCAGAACAGAGCCGCCATCACCACACCGAAGAACAACCATCCGTAGACGAGGTGGTCCGCACCCACCGCGTACTGCATGTCGCTCAGGTGCGCGATCATGACGATGCCGTAGGCACGTACCCCGTTGGCGATAATCGGTACCAGAACGGCGAGCGCGATGAACACCAGGCGCCGCCAGAGCGTGTAATAGGTCACGTAGGCATAGAGCACACCCAGGGCCACGGACGCGATCAGGTAACGCACCCCGCTGCACGCCTCCGCCACCTCGAAGTTCCCCTTCGGGATGGCAAGAAAACGCCCCTCCAGGTAGACCGGAATACCCGTCAACTCGAGAGCCCGCACCGTGAAATCGGCGGTGAAATCCATCATGGGCTCCACCAATGCATCACCGGCGGGAACCGCGAAGAACAAGTACAGGAGGGGAAACGCCAGGATCGAGAAGACGCGCGTGCCGAACAGGGTCAGGGCCAAGGCTGGCAATAAGGCGACCACGGCGTACTGGGTCACCACCAGGACCCCGGCCAGTTCCGCCAGCAACCACGCCAGCATCACGAGGAACATCAATGGAAGGCCCCAAGCGGTGGGATCTGGCGTGAGTTGCCGCGCCTCCGGCCAGCGCTTCCAAGCCATCCACAGACTGAGCGGAACGATCAGGAAGCCGTGAGCGTAGGTGTCGGAGCGCTGCCAGATCTCGACCATGGACGCCAGCGTGTCCCACATCAGCGCGGTCATCACGCATAGGGACGCCAGGTACAGCCCAAGGGCCCGGGGCCAGCCCGGTGCCCGGGCCACGGGCTTCGGTGCGCTCGCCGCATCGGACGCGTGCCCGTCAGAAACGGGGTCTTTCACCCGCTTCGCGTCCGTCATCCCAGCGCGCCCGAAATCAGGGGCCCGAGCAGCCGACTGACCGGCAGAGGCAAACGCTTCCACAGATCGATCATCAAGCGGTACTTGGGATTATTGGGATTGAGATCAGGCACGCTCTTGGATTTGACCAGGAAGTATTCGTAGTGAAGAGGCTCGGGTTCGAAGCCCCAGTTCTTCTTGAAGCTGAAGGAGCCGGCCCCGGATTTACTGCGCCCATAATCAAACAGGCGCGCCCCACGTCCCGCCGCGTGGTTCATCAAGGCGTAGTACATGTAGTCGTTGCCCTTGAGCTGCCGGGCCTCCGCGACACCGCCGCCGTAATAAGGCAGCACTTCGTCGCGGAAATAGAAGCTCATGACGCTGGCGATGGTCCGGCCTTCCCGTTCGACCGTCAGAATCTCGCAACGATCCCCGAATACCCGACGTAGAACCCGGAAATAGCGCGGGCTGAACACAGGCGTTCCCAGGTTTCGCACGCTCTCCGAGTAGGCCGCGAAGAAACGCGCGGTGTCCTCATCAATTACGAAACCCAAGCCCGCCTTGATGCCTTTTCGCACCATGGCGCGCTGCTTACGGGGAATGGCCTTGAGATTGGCATCAGGATCGTCACTGATGGCGCGACGAAAGGTGACGTAGAGTTCCTTGCGGTGCCACTGTTCATCACCCGTGGCGCAGTCGGCAACGTCCCGATTACGCAGTTCCAGATGATCCACCCCCAGTTCGGTGGCCAGGCGCGCCGCCTCGGCACGCAGCGCCCGCGCGCTTGGATCATCGACGGCCAGGATGCCGCCGTAGACGCAGAATGGGGTGGAAACCAATGCATCGCCAAACAACAGGCTCTTATTGCGCGCCAGGGGGAGCACCCCGGTGATCGCCCCATCAGTCTCCGCGACGAGGTAGTGCGGCGTATGGCCGAAGGCCTCTTTGAGCACGATGGACCAATCGGCGAGATGGAAGAACGTTCCACGCTCATGGGACTCCACGAACGCATCCCAGGCGGCATGATCGTCCGCCCTCAAGGGGCGCACCGTTGGGCTCACGCGTCGGCCCCCAGGTAGATGCGGTCCATGCGTCCCCAGCGGAAATCCTTCAAGAGCTGACTGAGGCGGGGTTGCATGCGGTTCAGGTTCACGTAGTGACGAAATCGGGTCTTCAGGTTGAGTCCATCCTGGCGGGGTTGTTCGGGGTCTACTTCCCAGGGGTGAAAGTAAAATACGGCAGGCCGGTGATCGACCCCATTGACGCGCTTGAAGGCCCAGCGTGACAAGGCGTAGGGGAATAGGCGGAACCAGCCCCCACCGCCACAAGGCATGTTGCGGCCATTGAGGTGGATCGTGGTCATGGGTATCTCCAGCAAACCATCGGGTTTGTGGAAAAACGCGAACCGGGGGGCATCCGCCATACCGTAGTGATCATGGCTGACAGGGAAGATCGATGAACTGTATCGGTGCCCCTCCTCCTGGAGCACATCCAGAGCCCAGAGGTTACCGTGGCCGATGGAAAAACTCGGCGCGCGGTAGCCGACCACTTCCTGCCCGCCGATATCCTCCAGGATCGATTTGGTCTTGCGAAGATCAGCACGGAACTGCTCCGGTGACTGATCGCTGACCCGTTGATGCTCGTAGCCGTGGCTGGCCATTTCGTGGCCCTCGGCCACGATGCGCTCGATCACCTGGGGATAGCGTTCGGCAATCCAGCCCAGGGTGAAGAAGGTGGCCTGGGCACCGGCATCCGCGAACAGCTCGAGGATGACATCCACGTTCCGCTCGACGCGGCATTCGCAACGGTCCCAGTCCTCGCGGCGGATATACGGTGCGAACGCCGATACCTGGAAATAGTCTTCGACGTCCACCGTCATGGCATTGACCGGGGAGGTCTCGGCAGCCGCTGCCTGCGGTATGGGCTGAAAGCCGATGTCGGGGCTGAGGGTGTTCATGGTCTCCGACCTGGGGTCAATCGTGCTCAGCGATCGGCTTTCAGAGCTTCCGTCAAGGCCTCGAGCTTGGCCTCGATCTGGGAAAGGCGTGAATCGATGATGCCACGTGGCGGGTCGTCTTCACCCGCCCCCCCATCACCGGGCGCGGAGGCACCCTGTGTCCCTTCTTTCA
>JBMYTY010000207.1:0-4234 GCA_049604855.1 Gammaproteobacteria bacterium
TTCGTCCATCTGCACCTGCATACCGAGTTCTCCATCAGTGATGGCTTGGTACGTATCAAACCCCTGGTCAAGGCCGTGGCGGCGGCCGGGATGCCCGCGGTGGCCATCACCGATCAGGGCAATCTGTTTGCCTTGGTGAAGTTCTACCGGGCCTGCACCGGGGCGGGCATCAAGCCCATTACCGGTCTGGACTGTTGGGTGCACGATTCAGACGATCCGGAGCGGCCCGCGCGCATGACTTTCCTGGCGCGCGACTGGGGTGGCTATATGAACCTCACCCGGCTGTCATCCAAAGGCTATCTCGACGGCCAGCAGCGCGGATATCCCACGGTCACGCGGGCCTGGATCGAGGAACACGCCGATGGCCTGATTGCCCTGTCCGGCGGGCGGGAAGGGGACGTCGGGCGCGCCCTGCTGGCGGGCAACCGCGCCAACGCCGAGAACCGGGCACGGCGCTGGCGCGAGGTGTTTGGTGGCGACTACTACCTGGAGTTGGTACGCAGCGGACGTCAGGAGGAAGAGGACTACCTGCACGCCGCCGTCGAGCTCGCCGGCGCCCTGGACATTCCCGTGGTGGCGACCAACGACGTGCGCTTCCTGAAGGCCGGGGATTACGAGGCCCACGAGGCCCGCGTCTGTATCCAGGATGGGCGTGTACTGGATGATCCCCGCCGCCCGCGCAACTACTCCGAGCAACAGTATCTGCGCACACCCGCGGAGATGGCCTCGCTGTTCTCGGATATTCCGGAGGCCCTGGAGAACAGCGTGGAGATCGCCCAGCGCTGCAACCTGGAACTGCGCCTGGGCAAGAACTACCTGCCGGACTTTCCTATTCCCGAGGGACTGACCCTGGACGAGTTCTTCATCCAGGAGTCGAAAAAGGGCCTGGAAGAGCGTCTGGAGTTTCTCTTCGACCGTGCGGCCGGGGACTTCACCGAGCGGCGTAAGCCCTACGACGAGCGCCTGGACATCGAACTGGGCGTGATCGTGCAGATGGGCTTCCCCGGCTATTTCATGATCGTGGCCGACTTCATCCAGTGGGCGAAGGACAACCAGATCCCCGTGGGTCCAGGGCGCGGTTCCGGGGCCGGCTCGCTGGTGGCCTATGCCCTGAAGATCACGGACCTCGATCCGCTGGAGTTCGACCTGCTGTTCGAGCGTTTCCTGAACCCCGAGCGCGTATCCATGCCCGACTTCGACGTCGACTTCTGCATGGACAACCGCGACAAGGTCATCGATTACGTGGCCCGCAAGTATGGGCGCGACAAGGTGTCCCAGATCGCCACCCACGGCTCCATGGCGGCCAAGGCCGTGGTGCGCGACGTGGGCCGGGTCATGGGCCAGTCCTACGGTTTCGTCGACCGCATCGCCAAGTTGATCCCCTTCGAGATCGGCATGACCCTGACCAAGGCCCTGGACGAGGAGGAGGACTTCAAGAAGGTTTACGACGAGGAGGAGGATGTCCGCGCCATCGTCGATATGGCCCTGAAGCTCGAGGGTCTGGCCCGAAACGTCGGCAAGCACGCGGGCGGCGTGGTCATCTCACCCTCGGACCTGACGGATTTCTCGGCGGTCTACCGCGAAGCGGGCATGGAGACCGGCGTGGTCACCCAGTTCGACAAGGACGATGTCGAGGCCGCCGGGCTGGTGAAGTTCGACTTCCTGGGCCTGCGCACCCTGACCATCATCGATTGGGCCGTGCAGGCCATCAATGCCGACCGGGCCACCCGCGACGAGGAACTGCTCGATATCGCCGCTATCCCCATGGACGACGCGGACAGCTTCAAACTGCTCAAGGCCTGCCAGACAACCGCCGTATTCCAGCTCGAATCACGCGGCATGAAGGACCTGATCAAGCGTCTCCAACCGGACTGCTTCGAGGACATCGTCGCCCTGGTGGCCCTGTTCCGCCCCGGCCCATTGCAGTCCGGCATGGTGGACAACTTCATCAACCGTAAGCATGGCCGGGAGCCCCTGGCCTTCCCCGATCCGCGGTACCAGCACGAGACACTGCAACCGATCCTGGAACCCACCTACGGCATCATCCTGTACCAGGAACAGGTGATGCAGATCGCCCAGGTCCTGGCCGGTTACACCCTGGGCGGCGCCGACATGCTGCGCCGTGCCATGGGCAAGAAGAAGCCCGAGGAGATGGCCAAGCAACGCGCGGTCTTCGAGGACGGGGCGAAGAACAACGGCATCGAACCCGACCTGGCGATGAAGATCTTCGACCTGGTCGAGAAGTTCGCCGGTTACGGCTTCAACAAGTCCCACTCGGCCGCTTACGCCCTGGTGTCCTACCAGACCGCCTGGCTCAAGGCCCATTATCCGGCCCCGTTCATGGCCGCCGTCCTCAGCTCCGATATGGACAACACCGACAAGGTGGTGGTGTTCATCGAGGAATGCCGGGAGATGAAGCTGGAGGTCATCCCGCCGGACGTGAACCGCTCCCAGTACCGCTTCACCAACGATGGCGAGAACACCGTCGTCTATGGCCTGGGCGCCATCAAGGGGGTGGGCGAGGGTGCCATCGAGGGCATGATTGCCGAGCGCGAGGCCAACGGCGCCTACAAGGACCTGTTCGACTTCTGCGCCCGCATCGACCTGAAAAAGGCCAACAAGCGCACCCTGGAGCACATGATCCGAGCCGGGGCCCTGGACACCCTGGCACCCAATCGCGCCACCATCGAGGCCTGGTTGCCCGCCGCCCTGCAGACCGCCGAACAACAGGCCAGCAACGCCGATGCCGGCCAGGACGACCTGTTCGGACTGGGCGGAGGAGGGGACACCGGTCCCGCCGCGCCCGCGAAACCGGCGGGGCTGCGCGACCACGAGGAATGGGACGAGGACGTGCGCCTCGCCTACGAGAAGGAAGTCCTGGGCCTATACCTCACCGGTCACCCGGTGAACCGCTACCTCGAAGAGTTGGACCGGTTCACCAGCGACCGCCTGCACGTCCTGGCGGAGAAAGGAGAGGCCATGGGCGGCAACGGTGGCTTTGGCAATGGCGGTGGCTTCAACCGCCGTCGTGACGACCGTAAATTCGTCGCCGCCGGGCTGATCCTGAACATCCGGATCCGCAAACAGAAAAACGGCAAGATGGGCTTTCTGACCCTGGACGATCGCACCGGGCGTATCGAGATCAAACTGTTCGACCGCACCTTCGATGAGTTTCAGAACCTGATCGCCAAGGACACCATCATCGTCGCCGAAGGGCGTCTGGGGTTTGATGACTTCGCCGGTTGCTCCCAGATCACGGCGGACAAACTGTACGACCTGAACGGCGCCCGCGAGCACTTCGCCAAGGGCGTGGACATCGAGTTGGCATCCAACGGCGGCGGCGAGGAGTATGCCGAAGCGCTGAGCCGGGCCCTGGGGCCGTTCCGGCCCGGCACCTGTCCGGTCCGGGTGCAGTACCGGCGCCCGGATGCCGGTGCCCTGATCCGCCTCGGTGAGCAGTGGCGGATCAAGCCCACGGAGGAGGCCATTCGGCGATTGCGGGGGCTGCATGGTGCCGTACGGGTGGAAGTGGACTACTGAGTGCCCGGGGATCCCGCCGCGATGTCATCCGGACCCGTATCTGACACCACCGGAGAACCCGGCCCAGGCAACCGCTATCAATCCGATCACGCACGCCTGCTGATCGAGAGTTTCCAACGGGTCACCGGAGGAACGCTGATCGACGGATCAACGCCGATCCCCGATACGCCGCGTGCGCTCTTCGAGGCCCCCTTCGCCGTCGTCTCGCACGACACCGCCAGCGATCCGGTCTTCAACTACGCAAACCGCACGGCATTGCGCCTGTTCGAGATGAGCTGGGCCGCGTTCACGGGCCTGCCGTCCCGGCGATCCGCCGAGCCGGTAAACCGGGAGGAGCGGGCGCGTCTGCTGAGCCGGGTGAGCAGCGACGGCTATATCGATGACTACCGGGGAATCCGTATCTCCGCCAGCGGGCGACGGTTCTGGATCGAGAACGCCACGGTATGGAACGTGCTCGATGCCGACGGATGCTACCGGGGGCAGGCAGCGGTGTTCCATCGCTGGACGGACCTCTGACCCCATGCCCCGGCAAAGGCCCGAGCGCACGCCATCCTCAGCGCCAATCACGGCCCCCCTTGAAGAGAAGAAGGATCCCCCCCAAAAAAAACGGGGCCCCGAAGGACCCCAAGAGACTGAGCAATGGTGCTGAAAAAGTGTGCCGAGGAAGCTCCTGAGATCGAGGGTCACGAGAACG
>JBMYTY010000208.1:0-4208 GCA_049604855.1 Gammaproteobacteria bacterium
AACCCCATGCAGCTACGCGAGACCACCATGGCCCCCGAGACACGTCGCCTGGTGCAACTGGTCGTCGAGGACGGCGATGGCACCGAGGGCGTCATGGACATGCTCCTGGGCAAGAAGCGGGCGTCGGACAGGCGGTCATGGCTTGAGACGAAAGGCGACCTAGCTGAGGTCTGAGGGGCTTGCCCGGTAATGCCGGGGCTCGCCCAGTTTTGAATTTTGAATTCTTGAGGCGTTCGCTACGCGGACGGTTTGTTGATGGTTCCCCTGTAGGAGCGGGCTTGCCCGCGAACAGGACTTTAAAAAACCCACCGCTGTTTTCGCGCGCAAGCCCGCTCCTACAAAGAAGAGCCCCTTTCCCTCCAGGAGAGGGGTTGGGGTGAGGGGCGGTGCCTGATGAAGCACGTGCAGGTACAGCCCTCTGATCAGCGGCCCGCGTCTATCACTACCATCCGCGTTCATCCGTGGCCAATTACCAAACAACGTCGAATAGAACCCCATGACCGACGACATCAACTACGAAGGCATCGAACGCCAGCCGCTCAAGGCCTTCACGGAGAAGGCGTACCTGGACTATTCCATGTACGTCATCCTGGATCGCGCGCTGCCGCATATCGGTGACGGTTTGAAGCCGGTGCAGCGACGCATCGTCTACGCCATGAGCGAGCTCGGCCTGTCCGCCGCCGCCAAGTTCAAGAAGTCCGCCCGTACCGTCGGTGACGTGCTTGGCAAGTTCCACCCCCACGGCGACTCGGCCTGTTACGAGGCCATGGTGCTCATGGCGCAGTCGTTCTCCTACCGCTACCCGCTCATCGACGGGCAGGGCAACTGGGGTTCGTCGGACGACCCGAAGTCCTTCGCGGCCATGCGCTATACGGAGGCGCGGCTGGCGAAGTACGCCGAAGTCTTGTTATCCGAGTTGGGGCAGGGCACCGCTGACTACCAGCCGAATTTCGACGGCACCCTGGAGGAGCCGGTTGTCCTGCCCGCGCGTCTGCCCAACCTGCTGCTCAACGGCACCACGGGCATTGCCGTGGGCATGAGCACCGACGTGCCGCCACACAACGCCCGCGAGGTCGCCGCCGCCTGCGTGCGCCTGCTGGAGGATCCAGGCGCGTCTCTGGAAGACCTCTGCGAACACATCCAGGGGCCGGATTTCCCCACCGAGGCGGAGATCATCACACCCCGTGAGGACATCCTGCGCATGTACGGCACGGGCAACGGCAACATTCGTATGCGTGCCCGCTGGGAGCGGGAAAAGGATTCCGGTGACATCGTTATCACCGCGCTGCCCTACCAGGTCTCCGGGGCCAAGATCCTCGAGCAGATAGCCGCCCAGATGACGGCCAAGAAACTGCCCTGGGTGGAGGACCTGCGTGACGAGTCCGATCACGAGAGCCCCACCCGCCTGGTGCTGGTACCGCGCTCCAACCGCGTGGACTTCGAGGGGCTCATGTCCCACCTGTTTGCCACCACGGACCTGGAGAAGAGCTACCGGGTCAACCTCAACGTCATCGGCCTGGATGGCCGCCCGGCGGTCAAGGACCTGTGGTCCATCATCGCGGAGTGGCTGGAGTTCAGGACGCTTACCGTGCGTCGGCGCTTGCAGTACCGCCTGGACAAGGTGCTCAAGCGTCTGCACATCCTCGACGGCCTGCTCATCGCCTTCCTCAACATCGACGAGGTGATCCGCATCATCCGTTTCGAGGACGACCCCAAGGCCGAACTCATGGCCCGCTTCGGCCTCTCCGACGTGCAGACCGAGGCCATCCTGGACATGAAGCTGCGCCACCTGGCGAAGCTGGAGGAGATCAAGATCCGCGCCGAGCAGAAGGACCTCGCCGAGGAGCGTGATCATCTGCAGGCCTTGCTGGGCTCTCACGAAAAGCTCAATGCCCTGATCCGTGATGAACTGATCGCCGACGCCGAGACCTATGGCGATGAACGTCGTTCGCCCCTGGTGGAGCGGCGCGCCGCCCAGGCATTGGACGAGAAAGATCTGATCCCCTCCGAGGCCGTTACCGTGGTGCTTTCCAGGATGGGTTGGATACGTGCCGCCAAGGGGCATGACGTGGATGCCCCGGCCTTAAGCTACAAGGCCGGTGACGAATACCTGGATGCGTGTAAGACCCGCAGCAACCGCGCCGCCGTGGTCATGGATACCACGGGGCGAACCTATTCGGTCCCGGTGCACGAGTTACCCAGCGCGCGAGGGCAGGGCGAACCGCTCACGGGGCGTCTCAGCCCACCGGACAAGGCCGCCTTCATCGCATTGGCCGGGGAGGCCACCCACTACCTCGTGGGTACCGATCATGGATACGGTTTCGTCACCCGCCTGGCCGACATGCAGAGTGGCAAGAAGGCGGGCAAGACGCTCCTGACGGTCGCTCCCGGGGCCAACGTACTCAAGCCCCTGGCCGTGTCCGACCCGGAGACCGACCTCGTCCTGGTGGTTACCACCGATGGTCATATGTTGGTGTTCCCCATCAAGGATCTGCCCCAGATGGCGCGGGGCAAGGGCAACAAGATGATCGGTATTCCGGCCGCGCGCCTGAAGGATGGCGAGGAAAAGGTCGCGGTGGTCACCTGCGTGCCCGAGGGCGCCTCGGTGAACCTGTACAGCGGCCGCCGCCATATCAACTTCAAGTCCTCGGACCTGGTCGCCTTCAGCGCGGCCAGGGGGAAGCGTGGGAATCTCCTGCCCCGGGGGTTCCGACAGGTGCAATCGGCGGAGATCGTCAGCGAAGGTTGACCCGGTTTCACTCCACCACTTCATTTTCCCGTTTCCATTGCAGGTGCCCTCATGACCGATCTCACCCTCGTCATCGGCAATAAGAATTACTCGTCCTGGTCCCTGCGCCCCTGGATCTGGTTGCGCATGGCGGACATTCCCTTCGAGGAAATCCGGGTGCCGCTGTTCACGGCCCAGACCAATGAGTCCCTGGAGCCCTATTTCTCCAACCACAAGGTCCCCGTTCTCATCGATGGCACGTTCAAGGTCTGGGATACCCTGTCGATCCTCGAGTACCTGGCGGAGCGGTATCCCTACGCTCCGGGTTGGCCCGAAGACATGGAGGCGCGGGCCACGGCGCGTGCCCTGAGCGCGGAGATGCACTCCAGCTTCTTCGCGTTGCGTGGTGCACTGCACATGAACTGCCGACGTCGCTTCGCGGGTTTTCCGCTCACCGCCGAGGTGCGTGCCGATGTGGCACGCATCGAGGCTCTATGGGCTCATGCGCGCGAGCGATTCGGTGCTGACGGGCCGTGGCTGTTCGGCCAGTTCAGTATCGCCGATGCCATGTTCGCCCCGGTGGCGTTCCGTTTCGATGGCTATGATGTTGCCCTCGGAGACCCGGCCCGCGAGTACGTGTCCCATTTCCTTGCCCAGCCGCAGATGCAGGCCTGGCGGGCCGCTGGAAGGGCGGAATCCGAGGTGTTGGCCGAGGAGGAAGTGGACTGGCCGGGTGAGGACTGCTGAGCGACGCTGCGCTAGCGACGCCGTCCCCGGGGTTTGACGATGCGTGTTACCGCCGGGGGGTGCCCGCTTGTGGTGCGTGTCGCTGTGGGCATTCCCCCCCATGGCGCAGAGTCGTCGGGGCGTCGGGGCGGTGGCGCGATAGCGGAGTCCCGCGCGGTGGGGTTTTGCCGCCCGGTGTTCGCGGATGCAGCACTATGGCCCGACGCTTGCAGTAAAGATCCCGCCTTGACATTCCGGGCGCGAAGGGGTGTTCTCAGCCCTTCACGCGGGGCCGTTCGAAGCCTCGCTGAATCTCGATCCATGCCCCGGGCCCGGATCCTTTCAAACCAAAGCTGTATCTCTTAGATGGAGGGAACACATTCCATGAAATCCATTTCCGCTCTCACCGCGGGTGTCGTCGCCGCCGTTGCGATTTCCACCACCGCGCACGCCGGCGCCACTCTCGACGCCGTGAAGAAGAAGGGCTTCGTGCAGTGCGGTGTGTCCACCGGTCTGCCGGGCTTCTCCGCCGCCGACGACAAGGGCAACTGGTCCGGCCTCGACGTGGACGTCTGCCGCGCCGTGGCTGCCGCCGTGTTTGGCGATGCCGGTGCCGTCAAGTACACCCCTCTCACCGCCAAGGAGCGTTTCACCGCCCTGCAGTCCGGTGAGATCGACATGCTGTCGCGCAACACCACCTGGACCCTCACCCGTGATTCCAACCTGGGTCTGAACTTCGCCGGTGTGAACTACT
>JBMYTY010000209.1:0-4181 GCA_049604855.1 Gammaproteobacteria bacterium
TGCGCTTGTGCGTATTCGAACACCCGTTCGCCCGCCTCCGTGGCATAGCCCTGACCCCAGAATTCGCTCCCGAGTACCCAGCCTATTTCCACGCCGGGCCAGCCTTCTGGATAGTGAAGCCCCGCGCGGCCGAGAAAACAGCCGTCGTGGACCCGTTCCACGGCCCACATGCCGAATCCACGCAGGCTCCAGTGGCCCATGAGCATAGCCAGTTGCCGCCATGCGCCAGCGCGGTCCAGGGGCTGACATTCGCCGACGTAGCGCATCACCTGTTCGTCGGCGCATAGCGTGGCGTAGGCATCCAGGTCCTCGCTCACCAGGGGCCGCAGCCGAAGGCGTGCGCTCTCCAGGGTGGGTATGTCGGGGTGGGGCGTGGGTTTCAAACCGGATCGTTACCGGTTAGTTCGGCAATCAGGCCCAGTACCTCGCTTTGCCCGGCGAGTTCTTCGACGGGGGTCCAGGATGAATCCGGGCCCAGCTGGAAGCTGCCGACAAACTGGTGAGGGCAGCGACCGCGCCATTCCTCCGGCGACAACATGGACCAGATGCTCTGTCCACTGCCCTTGCGATACAGGTGGTAGACCTTTCCCGGTATGCGTTGGAAGTTGCATTGGGCCCGGTGCAGGTCCTGGTCCCGTTGGGTTTGTTCCAGGATATCCCGTGCCTGGTCCCGCAGGGCCTGGATCTGTTCCGCGATGACGCGCAACTTTCCCGTCGCGGTGGCGGCGATCATGGTGTCGGCCTCGTCGATCTGGCGTGCCACGTCCACCAGTTCGGTGGGCGCACCCAGTCGACTTACCGCGTAGGGCGCCGTGCGGCTCTCGCCATCGTGCAGGGTTCCGGTGCCACGGTGGCGGGTGAGTTTGTTTTCAGCCATGGGCGGGGATCGAGTCAGTCTGAAGCGTTAAGCCGACAGTTTAGCGATGACCTGCGCGCAGCTACACTGGATGCCATGCGTGAAATACCTGGAAAGCTTTTTTGGCGGTGGAGTGCGGCCCTGCTGCTGTGCCTGTCCGTCGGTTCCGCCTGGGGCGGTAATGACCTGCTGTGGCGGATCGACGATGCCCAGGGCCAACACCTGGGATGGTTGATGGGCACCATACATTCCGATGATGAACGGGTCCTGGATCTGCCCGCACCGGTGCTCGATGCACTGGAGTCGAGCAGGACCTATGTCTGGGAACTGCGCGATGAGAACATGGACCCGACCCTGATGCTGATGGCCATGATGTTGCCGGGCGGCGGCAAGCTGGTCGATCTCATCGGAGAAGCGGATATGCAGCGGGTGCGCTCGGTGCTCGAGCGCCACGGTTACCCGGCCCTGGTAGCCGATCATATGAAACCCGCCATGGCTGCACTGCTCATGAGTTACCCGCCGCCACGCAACGGCCTGTTTCTGGACCTGAAGCTCAAACAACTGGCGCAGGCCAGGGGACTCAGCACCACGGGCCTGGAGGAGGTCGCTGAGCAACTGGGCATTTTTGATGCCCTGTCTGGGGAGGAATCGGTGCGGTTTCTGCGCGCGACATTGAATGAACTGGAGGCACAACCGGAATGGATGGAGCGTCTGCATCGCGCCTACCTGGCTCGTGACCTCGATGCCCTGGCGGAACTGGCCTTGGCCAACTCAGGACTGGGGGACTATCCCGACCTCGAGGCGAAACTCTTCGATCTTGTTCTGCACCGCCGCAACCGCCTCATGGCGGAACGCCTCCAGCCCTTGTTGAAGCAAGGGGATGTATTCGTCGCGGTGGGTGCTTTGCATCTGGCCGGTGATGGTGGACTGGTTGATCGGCTGCGTGATGCGGGTTACGAACTGAGCCCCGTGCACTGAGCGCGGATTACCGTCCGCCATCCGGACCGTGCCCGGAACGACACCGTCGCGCCGTCTCCCGCCGATGTGGATATCACGTCGCGCTCTACACGTCCCAGTCGGGCATCAGACCCGCTTCGCCATCGGGAACGCACCAGTGTTCCGCGACCGTGATTCCGGGAAGTGCCACCAGCTCATCGCCGCACACCAGTGCCGGGTAGCCGTCACGCAGCCAGGGGGGAACGTCGGCCGCGCGCAGGAGTTCTTGCACGGATTGCCGGGGCCGTCCGCGCGGTTTGAGGTCACGGGCGGTGCGCGCCGGAATCAGCGATGGCGCGGAAAGTCTGAGTCGTTCGGCATCCAGGCTCCCGGTGCGTTCCACCCAGCGCAGGGAGCCCAGGGGATGCGTAAAACTCCGGTCCACCCCGGGCACCAGCGCATGCCTGTACGCGTCCTCCGCCAGGAGCCGGTGAAGGTGAATCCGTCCGCGCCAGCGGCGCAGGCAGGCGCCATCCCACTCGACCCTGGCGGCGCCGTCGTCGCGGCCGTGCGCGGGCTCCTCACTCAGGATCCCAAGCGCTGTTCGTAAACGACGACGCGGGGGTACGCCCAGATCCTGACCGCGGAACCAGCGCCGCAGCGCATTGGTGGCGCGCTCGGTGGGCAATGCCGCGAGCGCCTTGCGATCGATGGATGCGCCGTGCCGGGGGTGGAAACGGCAGTCCAGGGTGTCCAGGTCCATGTCGGCCAGGGCATCCAGCAGCCCGGCCGTCTCCGCTTGCAGTTCGGCGGCGCGAGCCAGGGTTGTCGCGGCGCCGGGAAAGGCCGCCTCCAGCGCCGGAATCACTCCGTGGCGCACGGCATTTCTCCTCAGCGTGGTGTCATCGTTCGATGGGTCGTCGATCCAGCCTTTGAGACATGATCGATGCGCCCAGGCGGCCAGCTCACCGCGACGCCAGGGGAGCAGGGGACGAATCAGCGTGCCCGGGGGGAATGGGCGGCGGGGCGCCATGGATGCGAGACCGTGGGGGCCACTGCCGCGTGCCAGTCGGATAAGCAGGGTCTCGGCCTGATCATCCATGTGATGAGCGGTGAACAGGACGCTGCCGGACTCCATGTGTCGGGTGAGGGCGGCGTAGCGTGCGTGGCGGGCGGCCGCCTCGGGGCTTTCACCGGCCTCGGGACCCGCATCGACCTGCTCGATCACCAGTTCTATTCCCAGCCCGGCGCAGACATCGGCGCAATGCGCGGCCCACATGCCCGACCGGGGGTTCAGTCCGTGGTCCACGTGCACCGCCTTGAGGTGCGTGTGCGGGGGCCGGATCTGGCTCAGCAGGTGCAGCAGCACGCTGGAGTCCAGGCCACCACTGAAGGCGAGCAACCAATGGGCTGGGGAGTCCGGAGCAGGTGGCAACAGCGTGCGCAGATGCGCTTCCAGGGCGTCCGCGCTTAATGGTCTCGATGGCGCCGATGTGGGCGTCCGGGGTTTCGCGTCCGAGAACCGGGCGCCACCGGGCTCGGCCTCCCTGTCAGTCCTTGAATTCACCGTAATTCATGAGCCGCTGGTAGCGCTCGTCCAGAAGCTTGTCCACGGGCAGGGAGGTGACCGCTTGGAGCGCGTTATCAAGGGCATCATGGACATTGGCCATAGTGGCGGCGAAGTCGCGATGGGCTCCGCCCAGCGGTTCCTCGATGATGCCGTCGATCAGCCCGATGTTCTGGAGTCGGTCCGCGGTGAGTCCGAGGGCTTCGGCGGCTTCGGGGGCTTTCTCGGCGCTTTTCCAGAGGATCGAGGCACAGCCCTCGGGGGAAATCACGGAGTAGGTGCTGTACTGGAGCATGAGAACGCGGTCGCCTACGCCGATGGCGAGAGCACCGCCGGAGCCACCTTCGCCGATCACCGTGGCGATGATGGGGGTGCGAAGGTCCGCCATGACGTACAGGTTTCGGGCGAT
The DNA here is from genome assembly GCA_049604855.1 of Gammaproteobacteria bacterium. Lineage (GTDB taxonomy): Bacteria > Pseudomonadota > Gammaproteobacteria > JACKNK01 > JACKNK01 > JBMYTL01. Next base: position 3,769 of record JBMYTY010000209.1, read on the forward strand.
GGCTTCGGACTGACCGCGCTCTTCGGCATCGATACCCGGGTAGGCGCCCGGTGTGTCGATGAAGGTCAGTACCGGCATCTGGAAACGCTCAGCCATATGCATGATGCGCATGGCCTTGCGGTAGCCCTCCGGGCGGGGCATGCCGAAATTGCGGCGGATCTTTTCCTTCGTGTCCCGTCCTTTCTGATGGCCGATGACGGCGACCGGGCGCCCATCGAAACGGGCGATGCCGCACACCATGGCAGGATCATCGGAGAATGCGCGGTCGCCGTGCAGTTCCTCGAAATCCGTGAACAGGTGTTGGATGTAGTCGAGGGTGTAGGGACGGGCCGGATGCCGGGCGAGCAGGGTGCGCTGCCACGGCGTGAGGTGCCCGAAGATCCGCTCCTGCAGCTTGGTCGCCTGCTGCTCGA
>JBMYTY010000210.1:0-4160 GCA_049604855.1 Gammaproteobacteria bacterium
ATTACCCCAATGCCGACGGCATGGTCGGCTTCTGTCGTGACGTGCTGTCACGCATCCAGGAGAAGCGCCCCCAGACCAAGCTTCTGATCATCGGCGCGGAACCGACCCCCGAGGTCCGCCGCTTGGGCAACCTTCCCGGTGTCACCGTGACCGGCACGGTGGACCAGGTTCAGCCCTGGGTGGCGAAATCCTGCATCAGCATCGCCCCCTTGAGTATTGCCCGGGGGACACAGAACAAGGTGCTGGAGGCCATGGCCATGGGTCTGCCGGTGGTGGCCAGTCCGCTCGCGGCACGCGGGGTCGATGCCGTCCAGGGTGAACACCTGCTGGTGGCCGATTCGCCTGAACAGTGGACCGACGCCCTGCTTGGCCTCCTTGAGCAACCAGAGCAACGGCTCGCTCTGGCCGCGGCCGGGCGGGAGCGGATCCGAACCCGCCACAGCTGGGACGCCGCCATGGAACGATTGGCCACCCTCATGGACGAGTGCAAGCACCGCCATGCACGCAGGGGGAACGCCTGATGAATCGCCGCGGATTCCGAAACGGACTTCTGGCCAGCCTGTTGACCGGCGCGCTGCTGGGTGCGGCATTCGCCGCCCCACCGACACTGAAGTACGACACGGTAGGCATCCGTTATGGTGACAACAGTATCGACCTGCGACTGCCCTCGGGCTACACGCTCGATGCCCTGGCACGCATGCGTCAACCCCGCCTGATCAGCGCGCTGGATAACGGCGACCTGCTCATCGGGTCGCGCTCCGGGGTGGTGTACCGGGTACCTCCACCCTACTCCGAGGCCCAGGTCCTGTTGCGCCTGAAAGGCTACCCACACAGCGTGGCACTGCGCGGAGAGACTCTGTATATCGCCACGACGGACACCCTGTTCAGCGCGCCCTACCAAGCGGGCCAGGAACGCATCGAGCGCGACCAGGTCAAGCCGCTCATCCATATTCCCGGCGGGCGCGGTCATAACAGCCGCAGCGTCCGCATCGGTCCGGACGGGCGCATCTATCTCAGCCTCGGCATCTCCGGAAACTGCTCCGACGAATACATCGGTGACGACTACGACTGGGACAAGCGTCGCGGTGGGGTCATGGTTCTGGATGAAACCGCCACACCCAGACGCTGGCGGGCCTACGCGGCCGGGCTGCGCAACCCGGTGGGATTCGACTGGCATCCGGACACCGGCATCGCCTATGCCAGTAACAACGGCCCCGACCACCTGGGCTTCGAGGAGCCGCGCGAGGTGTTCGCCAAGCTTACCAAGGGCAGCTTCCACGGCATGCCCTGGTTTCAGTACATGGACGGCCGCGTCCAACGGGATGATTGCATTGGCAACGACCCGCCCCGCGGCCGCGATGAGGTCAGCGTCCCCGCCGCCACCTTTCCGGCGCGAAACGCGCCCATGGGAGTCGCATTCATCCCCCAGGGAGCCATGAGCACCGATCTCGAAGGTGACGCCGTGGTCGCGCTGCGCGGCTCCTGGGGCACGCCGCCGGACGGCAGTGGACGCGGCCATCCGTCCTCCCGTCGTCACCCCAAGTTGGTCCTGGTGCGTTTCGAAAACGGCGAGGCACGACGGGTGGATGATTTGCTCACCGGGTTCCAGTTCGATGACGGCAGCCGCTGGGCGCGCCCGGTGGGCGTGGCCATCGGCAAGGATGGCAGCCTCTACTTCACCAGCGACAGTGGCGCGGACGGTCTCTACCGCCTGCGGCCCAAGGAACCCGCGGGCGCGGGGACCCGCGAATGAAACTCTCCCGACTGCAGGTCTTTCCGGTCAAGTCCCTGGCCGGTCACCAACCCCCGGCCTGGGACCTGGGCCCGCGCGGCCTGGTGCATGACCGGCACTGGATGGTGGTGCGCCCCGACGGTCGCTTCCTCACCCAACGCCAGCTTGCCTCCATGGGCCGGGTGGGCACGCACCTTGCCGGTGACCGACTCACCCTCAGCCGCGATGGACAGTTGGAGATCGAAGTCCCTGAAACGGCGACCAGGCGCGTTTCCGTCACGGTCTGGCGGGACCAGGTGGAAGCCGAAGACCTGGGAGATGAATGCGCCGACTGGCTGGAGCGGGCCATTGGCGAACCCTGCCGCCTGGTGCGCTTCCCCACCGATGAACGGCGTCCGGTGGACCCGGCCTTCGCGCTGGAGACGGACCACACGGGGTTCGCCGATGCCTTCCCCCTGTTGCTCGTCAGCGAAGCCTCCCTGCTCGACCTGAATGCCCGGATGCCCGACGAGGACTGGAGCCTGGATGAGCTGATTTTGCGCTTCCGGCCCAATCTCGTCGTCAGCGGCACTGAGCCCTACGCGGAAGATGACTGGAACACCATCCGCATCGGTGAACTCCATTTTCGGGTCGTCAAACCCTGCTCCCGCTGCGCGATCACCACCCTCGACCCGCACACCGGTGCCAAGGGCAAGGAACCGCTCAAGACCCTGGCCAGCTACCGTCGCTGGGACGGCGAAGTATTCATGGGTCAGAACCTTCTGCATGACGGCCCTGGAACACTCAAGGTGGGCATGGATGTCGAAATCATTGACTGACCCCCTCGCACGCACCCGGGCCTGGATTGCCGGATTCATCGTCGCGCACGGCATCTGCCCTTTTGCCCGGCGCGACTGGGAAGCCGGTCTCACGGCCCTTTACCCAAGCTCGGCGACAACCGAAGAGCAGGCCTTCCAGGATCTGCTCAGCACCCTCGGGCGCTTCCTCGACGCCGGTGCGGAACGCGAATCCAATGCCTTTCTCATCTTTCCCGATGCCTTCGCCGGCTTCCCTGACTTCAATGATTTCCTGGGTGTCTGCGACGGAGTCATCGACGAAACCGGCCTGAGCGGCACGATCCAGGCCGTGGGATTTCACCCCGCGTACCACTTCGCGGACTCACTCCCGGACGACCCCGCGGACTACACCAACCGGTCGCCCTACCCCATGGTGCACCTGCTGCGTGAGTCCTTGCTTGAGAAAGCGGTTTCCGGCTGGCGCGGCCAGGGCCGGGACCCGGACGAAATCCCCGAGCGCAACATCGACTACCTGCGCGCCATGGGCCTGGCCGCGGTACGCCAAGCCTCCGGGCTCTGAGCCATACGGGTCGGGCCGACGCGTCCAGTACAAGCCCTGTCGGGGGCACTGCGCCAAAGGCGCGCTATTCCGGAGAATCAAGCTTATGCTTCTGCGCCACTCACACACTTCGCCCTATGTCCGTAAATGCATGGTTCTGGCCCACGAGGCCGGGCTCGCCGGACGAATCCGCGCGGAAACCATGGACGGCTGGAGCGAACCCGCCGCACTGACTGAAGAAAACCCCCTATCCATGGTGCCCACCCTGGTCACCGACGACCACGGCACCCTGTATGACAGCCCCGTGATCTGCGAATACCTGGACAGTCTGCATGACGGCCCACGTATGATCCCCATCGGCGGGGCGGCACGCTGGGACGTGCTTCGCCTGCAGGCTCTGGCGGACGGCATCCTGGACTGCGCCATCCTCGTCTTCATGGAAACGGCCAAGCGACCGACGGATAAGCAGTGGGATTGGTGGCTGGACCTCAAGCGCACCGCGATCCGCCGCGCGGTGGACCGGCTGGAGTCCGAGATCGACGCGGGCCACTTCGACACCGACGCCGTGAACCTGGGTGCCATCGCCTGCGCCGTCGCCCTGGCCTACCTGGACCTGCGCTCAGCTATCGGCGAATGGCGTGGCGATCACCCCCTGCTGGCCGCCTGGCATGAACGCTTCAGCCAACGCCCATCCATGGCGGACACCGCGCCCCCAAGCTGAGCGGAACACCGTACCCTCATGACTACCGCCATCGTCTGGTTCCGCCGCGACCTGCGCATCGAAGCCAACCCCGCCCTGCTGGAGGCAAGCGCCCACGACCGCCTGATCCCGGTTTACATCCACGACCCGGACTCCGAGGGTGCCGGGGCGGGCGGTGGGGCGTCCCGATGGTGGCTTCACCACGCCCTCGTGGACCTGGCGCAGGCGCTTCGACGGCGGGGCGCGGAGCTAAAGATCTTCGCGGCGGATTGCACCGATACCCTGGAGGCCCTGGCCCGTGCATCGGGCGCGGACGCCGTGTACTGGAACCGGACCTATGAACCGGACCTGACCCGGCGCGACGCGGACATCAAGACGCGCTTGCGCGAGCAG
>JBMYTY010000211.1:0-4136 GCA_049604855.1 Gammaproteobacteria bacterium
GCTTCGAGGGGAGCGAACGGCGTTGGCCGTCCGGTGCTGCCCGCCGGTTTGAGGTTGACGGCGATGCTCAGGGGCGGAGAGGCCGCGGGGGGTATCGTCCCGAGCGGGAACCCGATGATCAGAGCCGCATGAAGCGCCAGGGCTATGGCGAAGCTGATCAGCAGCCGCGCGCTGTGCGTGTTGCCGGGGGGCGAAGACGCTGAGGGCATGACGTGTGCCACCACGCGGTATCTCAGAGTGCCTCGTTCAGCGAGGTGGCGATGGAGTCCATGAGGTCGCCGGCGATATCGAGATCGTAAAGGGCGTCCAACTCACGTATGCAGGTTGGGCTGGTGACATTGATCTCGGTGAGGTAGTCACCGATCACATCGATGCCAACAAAGCGTAGGCCCGATGCTCTGAGCGCCGGTCCCACCTGGGCGCTTATCCAGAGATCGCGGTCTGACAGGGGAACGCCTTCACCGCGTCCGCCAGCCGCCAGGTTGCCACGTCCCTCGCCCTCGGCGGGGATGCGCGCCAGGGCGTAGGGGATGGCCTCGCCGTCCACCAGGAGGATCCGCTTGTCACCCTCGCTGATTTCGGGAATAAAACGCTGCGCCATGATCTGGCGTTGTCCATGCCGGGTGAGTGTCTCGATGATCACACTGGTGTTGAGATCGCCCTTGCGTACGTGAAACACCTCGGCCCCTCCCATGGCATTGAGAGGCTTCATGACGCTGTCCGGATGTTGGTCCAGGAAACCGCGCAGTCGAGCGGGGTCACGGCTCACCAGTGTCGGGACACAGCATTGGGGGAAGCGCGCGGTGGCGAGTTTTTCGTTCCAGTCACGCAGACTGGCGGCACGGTTGACCACTATGGTGCCGGTGGACTCGGCGCGTTCGAGGATATGGGTGGCATAGACGAATTCGTCATCCACGGGGGGGTCCTTGCGCATGAGGATGACGTTCAGATCGGCCAGAGGGCGATCGTGAGGTTCCCCCAGGGAGAACCAATTGCCGGGTTCGTCCCGTACTTCAAGAGGGCGTTGCCGGGCCCAGGCCACCCCGTCACTGAGATAGAGGTCGTCCATCTCCATGTAATGCAGCGCCCAGCCACGGGCCTGCGCGGCCAGTAGCATGGCGAAACTGCTGTCCTTACCGATTTTGATGGATCCGATCGGGTCCATCACGATGCCCAGTTGCACGGTCATGCTCAGAGTAGGTCGTCGATCTCGCGCGCCGCGGCAAGCATTGCGAGGCGGCCGATGACGCCATAAAGGTAAAAGCGATTGGGCTCGCAGTCCGGCGATCGGGACGGGTCCGGGGTGATGCACGATTGATGGAAGGCGAGGGGCTGGAAATGCATGCCGGGGGCGTTCAGGTTTTCGCTCGGTCCGCGTTGGGTGTGTATGCGGTAAAAGCCGCCCACGACGAAACGGTCGATCATATAGACCACGGGCTCGGCGACGGATTCCTCCGGACCCACGGTCTCGAAGGTATGGACGCCTTCCTGGATGATCACTTCATGGATGTCCGTACCGCCTTTCGTCGAGGCCATCTTGTTTCTTTGGCGTCGATTGAGTCCACGCAGGTCATCCGGGTGGCTCGCGGTCATGATGCCCATGCCGTAAGTGCCCGCATCGGCTTTGACCACCACAAAGGGCTCTTCGGTGATGCCGTGCTCCTCGTATTTGGCGGCGATCTCCGCGAGCAGAGCGTCGACGTTGCTGATCAGGCACTCCTCGCCATCCCGGGTCTTGAAGTTGATTTCGCCGCAGTTTCTGAACAGGGGGTCGACCAGCCAGGGGTCGATCCCGATGAGTTCGGAAAATTCACGACAGACGCGGCGGTAAAAGGTGAAGTGTTCCGACTTGAGCCGATCAGACCAGCCCAGGTCCAGGGGGGGGAGGATGGTTTGCTCGAGATCTTCGAGGAGGGCTGGTCGGCCGCTCATGAGATCGTTGTTCAGCAACACGGCGCAGGGCGAGAAGTCGCTGACGTAAACGCGATTGCCGTCACGTCGGAGCGGTTCGAGAGTGATGGGCCGTCCCGAGGCGGTTTCCAGATGTAGAGCGGTGGTCTGATCATCCAGTAGGGCACCGATGCGTACTTCGTACCCGGCGGATTCGATGAGCCCGGCCAAGGTCGCGACACTCTCCAGATAGAAGAGGTTGCGCGTGTGACTCTCCGGGACCAGCAGGATTCCCACCGCACCCGGGCACGCCGAGTCCATCGCCGACTGAATGGCCTGGATTGCCAGGGGGGCGAGCGTCGGGTCGAGATTGTTGAACCCGGCGGGGAACAGGTTGGTATCCACCGGGGCCACCTTGAAGCCGGCGTTGCGTACGTCGACGGAGGTGTAAAACGGTGGCGGCGTGGCCTGCCACTGGCGCCGGAACCAGGCTTCGATAGCGCTGCGGTTGTCGAGCAGGCGCCGCTCGAGTTCGAGCAATGGGCCGGTCTGAGCCGTAACGAGGTGTGGGACGCCGTCATCCGGTGACGAAAAAGCAGCCTGCGCGGTATCCACTATGGGGGCTTGATTGACCATTCGCGGAGTTTATCACTCGCTTTCAAAACAGGCTCCGAACCCCTGAAAATTCAGTGTTTTGTGAGGAGTAACGCCAAGTTGTGCGGTGCGAAGGCGTTGGGGTACAGTGCCCCGCATCTAACGAATACAAAAACATCGCGCTTCGGGGTGAGCGGTGTCCAATCAGCCAAAGGAAAACTCACAATCCGAAGTTCGGGTGATGGTCATTGACGACAGCAAGACCATCCGCCGTACGGCCGAGACGCTGCTCAAAAAAGCAGGTCACGACGTAACGACCGCGACCGATGGATTCGAGGCGCTCGCCAAGATCGCCGACTTCAAGCCCGAGATCATCTTCGTGGACATCATGATGCCGCGACTCGATGGCTATCAGACCTGTGCTTTGATCAAGCATAACCAGGATTTCAAAGAGACCCCGGTGGTCATGCTCTCCAGTAAGGATGGGATTTTCGACCGGGCTCGGGGGCGCATCGTCGGTTCTGACGAATACCTCACCAAACCGTTCACCAAAGAGGAACTGCTCGGGGCCATCGCCCGGCATGTTGGTCCGCGTGCCTGACCGGCCGATTCCGAGCGACCTTCGCAAGTATTGTTCTGGAGATATGCCTCATGGCACACATCCTCATCGTTGACGATTCGCCCACCGAGATTCACGTGCTCAAGGGGATGCTCGAAAAGCATGGGCATCAGGTGAGTACCGCGGCAAGCGGGGAAGAAGGTATCGAGGCCGCCAAGTCCCTGATACCCGATCTCATCCTGATGGATATCGTGATGCCGGGAATGAATGGTTTTCAGGCGACCCGCGAAATCAGCAAGACCGACGCGACCTCGGGCATTCCGATCATCGTCGTGACGACCAAGGATCAGGACACCGACCGTATGTGGAGTCTTCGTCAGGGCGCGAAGGAGTTCCTGACCAAGCCGGTGGACGAAGACGACCTCATGGGCAAGCTGGGCGGCTTGCTCTGATCGACGCGCCGAACCCTGACCATGTTCACCAATCCTCGAGACCCGCTGACTCTGCTACGCGAGATTGAGAAGCGCAGCAATGCCGCTTCGCGTGGTCTTCCCGTCAAGGAGCAGGGCGGGGGAGATGAATGGGCCGGGATCGGTTTCGTTCTCGGGAGATCGCCCCTGCTGGCGGCCACCGGAGAGGTGTCAGAAATTCTGTGGATGCCGGAGTACACCCGCCTGCCCGGTGTGAAGCCCTGGGTTCTCGGTGTCGCCAATGTGCGCGGGAGTCTGCTCCCGGTGCTCGATACCAAGAGCTTTCTGCGTGGCGAAGGCTCCACGCTGTCCCGTCGTACCCGTCTGCTGGTGATTGACCACGAAGGATTACGTGCGGGGCTGCTCGTCGACGACGTCGTCGGTCTGCGTCAGTTTTCCCAGGAACGTCGCAGCGCCGAGCTGCCCGACGTGCCCGCGTGGTTGCGTCCGTTCCTGGTGGGATCGATCGTGGATTCAGGCGGCTCATGGGGAATATTCAGCATGCGTAAGCTCGCGGAAGATCCGGGGTTCGTCAATGCGGCGGCCTGAGGCGAATCTGACGGGAAGCTGTAACCGGACCCTCGGATCAAGTTCCGTTCCGGTCGGGAAATCATCAATGCGGC
>JBMYTY010000212.1:0-4126 GCA_049604855.1 Gammaproteobacteria bacterium
GCTCGAAACGGAGATGCGTTCGACCGCGCCGGTCGCGGTATCGAAGAGGAAGGCGCCTCCCGAAGGTCCGCCGTCCGGCAGACTCCCCGCTGGCAAATCGAGCTGGCCGGGGCTTACACCGACCCGGAAGCTCTGCTCAATGCCCTGGGACTGGGCGACCATGCCCTGCTGGCCCACGCCCGACTGGCGACGCGCCAGTTCGCGATGCGGGTACCCCGGGCCTATGTGGATCGCATCAGGCCGGGCGATCCCGATGATCCCCTCCTGCGCCAGGTCCTGCCCCTGGGTGCCGAGCTCAATCCGGTCCCGGGTTATGGTCCCGACCCGGTCGGCGATCAGGCCGCCCTGCGGGCCCCCGGACTGCTGCACAAGTACCAGGGCCGTGTCCTGCTCAACACCACGCCTGCCTGCGCAATCCACTGCCGATACTGTTTTCGCCGCCACTTCCCTTATCAGGACGCGGGTCACGGCCCCGGCACCTGGGACGGGACGGTGGAGCATATCCAGGCCGACCCGGGTATCTCCGAAGTCATCCTCAGCGGCGGTGACCCATTGTCCCTTTCGGATGCCCGCCTGCGGCGCCTCACCCGCGCATTGGCTGAAATCCCGCACCTGCGCCGCCTGCGTATTCACACGCGCCTGCCTGTTGTCCTTCCCTCGCGGGTGGACGATGGATTGCTGGGCTGGCTGGGGGAACTGCCCTGGCCCGTGATCATGGTCGTGCATTGCAATCATCCCGCTGAGTTGGACCGTCCCACCATCGACGCCCTGTCCACCCTGCGCGAGGTCCGAACGAAATCCTCTCCGCTGACCCTGCTCAACCAGGCCGTGCTGCTGGCGGGGGTGAACGATGATGTGGATATCCTCGCCGCCCTGTCCGAGGCCCTGTTCGAAGCAGGCACCCTGCCCTATTACCTGCACCTGCTTGATAAGGTTGCGGGGGCGGCCCACTTCGATATCGAGGCTTCGAGGGCCACCGCGCTGCACGCGGCTTTGCGTGAACGCCTGCCCGGCTATCTCGTCCCCCGCCTGGTACGCGAGATGGAGGGCGCCCCCTCCAAGACCCCCGTACACGAACACTGAAGGTACCCCATGGGCATACTCTCCTGGATCATTCTCGGCCTGGTGGCCGGTGCACTGGCAAAGTGGATCATGCCGGGCCGCGACCCGGGTGGCTGTTTCATCACCATACTGCTGGGCGTCGCAGGCGCGATGCTGGGCGGTTTCGTCGCGACATTCTTTGGCTACGGAGACGTCAGCGGCTTCAATCTCTACAGCTTCCTCATCGCGACCGGTGGGGCCCTGCTTCTGCTGTTCATCTACCGCATGCTCAAGTCTGACTCCTGAGCGACCGAGCCATGGGTGTACGGGCGACGCATGATGTCCCGGGTCAAGCCGTGGTTGAGCGCTTCCTGGACGCCACCTGGATGGAGAAGGGCCTGAGTGAAAACACGCTCAAGGCGTATCGGACCGACCTGCTGAAATTGTCCGCCTGGCTCGCGGAAACAGGTCTCTCGCTGGAGCAGGCCGACCGCGGTGCATTGTTGGGTTATCTCGCGCACACCACGCGGAAGGGCGCGCATGCGCGCAGCAACGCCCGACTTCTCTCCAGTATGCGCGGCTTTTATCGCTGGTTGGTTCGCGAAGGCATGCTCGCGGAAGACCCGACCGCGCTGATCGAAAGTCCCAAACTGGGACGGCCACTGCCGGCCAGCCTTACCGAGGCCGATGTCGAGGCCCTGCTCGATGCGCCCGACCTGGGCACGGTCGCCGGCCTGCGCGACCGAACCATGCTGGAGATTCTCTACGCCTGCGGTCTGCGCGTATCGGAGCTGGTCAATCTCACCGCCGCCCAGGTCAATCTGCGCCAGGGCGTAGCCCGTGTTACCGGCAAGGGCAGCAAGGAGCGGCTCGTCCCCATCGGGGATATCGCCGTGGACTGGTTACAGCGCTACCTGCGCGAAGGCCGCCCGCAACTGGTCAGGGGGCGGCCCAGTAACTTCCTGTTTCCGACGGTCAAGAGCCCCGCCATGACCCGGCAGGCGTTCTGGTACAACATCCGCAAATACGCCCAACTTGCGGGCATTCACAAGCACCTGTCCCCTCACACCCTGCGTCACGCCTTCGCCACACATCTGCTCAATCACGGCGCGGACCTGCGCGCCGTGCAGATGCTGCTCGGTCACAGTGACCTGTCCACCACGCAGATCTATACCCACGTCGCCCGTGAGCGGCTCAAGCAGTTGCACGCCGAACACCACCCGCGCGCCTGAATCCCCTTCTCGCCCAGTCCCGGCTTGGTTGCCGCCCGGCTCCACCCGGGACGTGAGGGGTGGGTTGCGCGGGCAACGGTGAGGCGCGTTCGCCCTGGGGCCGGGGCTGGCAGACCGACCCGTGTGCGCTATCATCCGTTGTTGCACCGCACAAAAGACAATAATCGTTCCCCTTCAGACCCCGGGAAGCCCTGATGACCACCACCATCAAGCAAGACGACCTCATCCAGAGCGTCGCGGACGCCCTGCAGTTCATCTCCTACTACCACCCCAAGGACTTCATCGATGCCATCGGCAAGGCCTGGGAGATGGAGGAATCCCCCGCCGCCAAGGATGCCCTGGCGCAGATCCTGCTGAATTCACGCATGTGCGCCGAGGGCCACCGCCCCATCTGCCAGGACACCGGGGCCGTCGTGGTGTTTATTAACGTCGGAATGAACGTCCGCTTCGAGGGCGATATGGCGCTGGAGGACATGATCAACGAGGGCGTGCGCCAGGGTTACCTGCACCCGGACAACACCCTGCGCGCCTCCATGGTCAGCCCGCCCATGGGCGCCCGCAAGAACACCCGCGACAACACCCCCGCCATCATCCACACGCGCATGGTGCCCGGCGATCACGTGGAGGTCGGCCTGGCCGCCAAGGGCGGTGGTTCCGAGAACAAATCCAAGTTCGTGGTGCTGAATCCGTCAGATTCCATCGTCGACTGGGTGGAGAAGACCGTGCCCACCATGGGCGCGGGTTGGTGCCCACCGGGCATGTTGGGTATCGGTATCGGCGGTACCGCCGAGAAGGCCATGGTGCTGGCAAAGGAATCGCTCATGGAGCCCATCGATATGCACGAGCTCAAGGCCCGTGGCCCGAACAGCTACACCGAGGAGCTGCGCCTGGAGATCTTCGAGCGCGTCAATGCCCTGGGAATCGGTGCCCAGGGCCTCGGTGGTCTGACCACAGTCGTGGACGTGAAGATCAAGGAGTACCCCACCCACGCCGCCTCTCTGCCCATCGGAATGATCCCCAACTGCGCGGCCACCCGGCATGTGGAGTTCACCCTGGACGGTTCCGGCCCGGCCATTCTCACTCCCCCGAGCCTGGACGATTGGCCCAAGGTGGGCTGGGCCCCCAGCGATGATGCCCGACGCGTCAATCTGGACACGGTCAGCAAGGAAGACGTCGCGACCTGGCAACCCGGTGAGCGCATCCTGCTGTCTGGCAAACTGCTTACCGGCCGCGATGCCGCGCATAAACGCATCAAGGAACTGCTGGAATCCGGCGAAGGGCTTCCCGAGGGCGTGGATTTCAAAAACCGCTTCATCTACTACGTCGGCCCCGTGGACCCGGTCCGCGACGAGGTCGTCGGGCCCGCCGGTCCGACCACCAGCACGCGCATGGACAAGTTCACCGAGATGATGCTGGGCGAGACCGGCCTGCTCGGAATGGTCGGCAAGGCGGAACGCGGCCCCACGGCGATCGAGGGCATCAAGAAACACAAGGCCGTCTATCTCATGGCGGTAGGCGGTGCGGCGTTCCTGGTTTCCCAGGCGATCAAGTCCTCAAGGGTGGTGGCCTTCGAGGAACTGGGCATGGAGGCTATCTACGAGTTCGATGTGAAGGACATGCCTGTCACCGTGGCCGTGGACAGCAACGGCACCAGTGTCCACGACACCGGCCCGGCGGAGTGGGCGGCCAAGATAGGCAAGATCAAGGTCGTGTCCTAACCCACCTTTCTCACCAGCCTTCGAGCGCGGAAGCCCATCTAGCCGCTAGGAGGGGGGCTTCTCCCTCGCGACGAACGGTGCTGAGAAGTGCGGGCAAAGCCCCTGGGCACGCTGCGCATCATCGCCTTGCTTTCA
>JBMYTY010000213.1:0-4119 GCA_049604855.1 Gammaproteobacteria bacterium
TTGCTCCACGCCCTCGGCGGCGAAGATGCGCGACAGCAGCTTGTTGTGCACGGAGTCGGGCGGTGTACCGATCCAGGGCAGGGCCGACAGTTCGCGCCAGCCCTCGCCCTTGATGCGGTGTCCCCATCCCGGCGGGCCGACGACGTGGTAGGAGAAGTTGGTCAGGCAGACGGCATGCAGCCGCTCGCGCAGGTCGGGTACGTCCGGCTGGCCCAGGGTGTAGGCCACGTCGAGCTGGCCGTCTTCCACCAGGCGCGCGACGGTGCCGGACATGCCGTGTTTCAGCTCGAAGGCCAGGCCTGGGCTCCAGCGTTACGTACCCCCAGGGCGACCCGGCAGCCCGCGGTGGTGTCTTCGCTGCTGTGGATCGACAGGGCGATGCCGCGGCCGGCGGCCACAACCCCCCTGGATCAGGTCGTGAAACGTTGTGCCCGTGCTCGAGTCTCTCCCTCATGCGTGCCAGTGCGCCCCGCTCAGTCCTTGTCCTTATCGAGCTTATTGAGGATCCGGTCGAGTTGGTCCTTGATATCCAGCAGCTTGCGGCCATTGCTCTGCTGCTGGGTGTCGAGGGCGGTGACCTGGCTCGTCAACCGCTCCATGGCGGAGCTGACCGGTCGCAAATCCCGCCCGAAGCCCATAAGCACCGGACGCTCCACATAGGTGACGCGGTGCAGAACACGCCAACACTTGTTGGGTGCGCCGGCTTGGGCCTGCCGCAGGGCGCGCGCCTCCTCGTCGTTGCTCATCAGCCACTCGGGATCGACCACGTAGCTGAAAAAGTCGTTGAAGTGGTCGGTGCTGCCCTCCAGGTAGAAGCTCATGAAGCGATAACGGTCCACCTTCTCGCCAGGCACCAGCGGATAGTCGCGAAGATCGGTGATGCCGTTCTTCTCGACGCCCGAGAGGTTCACCGCGAGTCCCAGGTTCTTGCTCAGGCCGAGGGTCTTGCCGGTCGCTTCCGTTTGGCTCCCCGACACCACCAACTTCACGGAGCCCTTGAACTTCCCGATCTGGGATGTAGTGCTAAAGCCTCCACCCCCGCCGTAGCTGTCCTCGAACCGGAACGAGTGCTCAAAGGTGCTGGCGAAGCTCTGCTCTTCGGCACGCAATCCACCGTCACCGTCCCAGACGTAGGTGTTCACGATATTGCGCTTGCCCGAGTTGATCTGGATGCGCTCCATGCGTTCTCGCCAGCCCGAATAGGCCGCGCCCGCCCGCACGCGCCCCTCTAGTCTGGATTGCTTCTTGTCGATCTCTTCTTGCCGTTTGGCGGCCTCGCCCTGGGCAGCCTGCTCTTGCTGATCGTTATCGGTGGTGTCGTCCACATCTGTCGAGACGGCCGGTTCGTCTCCAGGCACGCGCAAGGTCGTGGTGGCGTCGTCCTGGTCACGCGGGAAGTGCCGAACAGAGTAGTAGTTGGAGAAGTAGCTTTCGCGGTCCTTATCCAGGCGATCGATCGTCTCCTTGAAAACATAGGCTTGCTGGAGCCGGTAGTAGCTTGCCGGGTAGAGCGAACCGTACTGCGCCCGCAGGTCGGGCACGTGGGGATAGAACGTCGGGTCCCCAGGCGTCGAGCCCACCAGACCATCCAGGCTGCCGTTCAGAGTGTACGCGGGGTTGATCATGAAAGTGATGGTGTTGATGTCCAGCGGCACACCATCGATGGGACGAACGTCATAGCTCACCATGCGACCGCTGCGCCGCAGTTTGGTCACGAACACGTCCGCCATTCCCGACACGACCAGGGCGTATCCCGCGTTCTTCGGTATCCAGCGCTTGCCCACGGCGGGGCACGACACGCCATCCTCCAACCTGCCGGTCAGGGCCAGGCTATCCTTGGTCGAGAGGATTGAAGAGGCGCTGGTGGAGTTGTTCTCGGTAATGCTCTCCTTGAAATTGAACTTGCCGACAAGACCGGCTTCACCCTTGGCGAATGTATCTATCACGGCCAACTTAAAGGATTTGACGTCCCACGCCGTACCTACAAAGGCATCAACATCTATCCCGAAACTATCGCTATTGCTGCGCTGCCAGCTGTAGCTGACTTTCTCCGACTGCGTGAGTGTGACGGTGGCGGCGCCGTCGTAGTCTTCCTTGACGGTGAGGTTCTCCGAAGGCACGGGCGGTGCGCCCTCGATGTAGCCGAGCAGCGTCGGGGCGATCTGGGTGTTGCCGCCCCATTGCAGCGTCAGCTCCTCCACCCGCTGCTCGGGGATGAGCGTCACCTCGTCGCCGGAGGCGTAGCCGAGGAAGCGGCGCATGAGGGCCTCAGTCCGGCCCTCGCCGCTGACATCCACCGTGCTGTACTCGGTAGAGACCAATTCTTCACCACCCGCCATGGGTAGCGCCGTGGACATGAGCAAATTGGCGCTGCCTTTGAGCTCGCCTACATATTCGCGTGAAACTCGCTCAAAGGTGTTGTAGTCACTGTTCAGGTCATTGAGCGGGTAACAGGCGAGAAGGTTTGGTTCTTTGCCCGACAGCCGGCGATACATGTTCTCCTGGATTTGCTCCGCGCTGCGTACGGTGTCCCACACGCGCACCTCGGCGACCTCGCCAGCAAACCGCGTGATTTCCAATACATCGAAACGTATTCCGATATAGAGGTCTCCCGATCCGGAAAAGTCGTTCTCCGAGCTCCGGGGCGTCACCTTCAAACGCTTACCATCCTGGTAAATGGCCATGGTGTGTTTTGGCTGATCATAGGTGCAGCACCAATGGTGCCAGTCACTGTCGGCGCAATCTTCCATGGTATCTACATTGTCGGACCAGAAGTCCATGGTGAACTTCTTGCCACGGAACCCAATATGAAGGCCCTGATCATTTATCGCAGCTCCCATGCTGACAATGATCTGCCACGGATCATCAATGGGACCGCTCCGGCGTGCCCAGCATTCGATGGTGAAACTCTTGTTCGCGAGATCCACAGAGGGACATTCAACGCGGGCTTTCCCGAAATCGGGCAGGGCCAGTACCTTGCTACCGGGATTGCCGAGGTTGGCGGTGCAAGCCGCCCGGTTCACGCCGGACAGGGTTCCATTATTAGTCGGGCCGTCGGCGGAGCGATCGCGTGCGGTGGGGTCCTTGGCCTCGTCCAGCGGCCAGTAGCCGATCAGCCCTGGCTCATTACCCGTGGGCGTGGTGACGGCCTGGGCGGCAACCTCGGCCTCGCTGAGGGCCAGGTTCCACAGGCGCACCTCCGCCAGCCGACCGACCGGGCCGCCGCCTTCCGGCGCGTTGCCCAGGCAGTTGATGTTCTTTGGCGCGAGGGTCGTGATGGTCGCGTCTTGCGGTGAGCCGTGAATGGTGGCGTTGTGGGGGTCGGAACAGAGATCCTCGATCGTGCGGGTTTCACCGTCTTCCGTCGCGGTCATGCGCCAATATCCGATCAGGCCGTCCTCGTCGCCAGTCAGGGGGCGGTAATAATCCTCGGCTATATCCAAAGGTGACCGTGCTTCATTCCAGAGCGCCACCTCGGCGATATCACCGTGGAAGTACCTTTTGTCACTGCCCATTTGGTCGTAACCGATGGTCAACGGGGGCAACGAGGGATAGTCGATGGAACCGGGGGCGTCTTGGTGGGCGACCTCCACTCCATCGACGTACAGGACTATGGTCGAGCCGTCATAGGTGCCGGTGTAGAGGTGCCAGCACCGGATGTCGAAGGTGTCGTCGGGTGTGTAAATGGCCTGCTTTTCGTGCTGGTCTACCCAAACGTGGAACTGAATTTCTCGGTGGTCTTTCACCGGGTGGATGATGAACGCGTCGCGCTTGCTTGCGAGAAAACCGTGGTTGTTCCACTTCTGAGTCTTGCTACGCGCCCATACCGAAACGGTGATATTTTTTTGGGTTGATTTGTCGAAGCTTAAGTTTTTCACCTCGACGTAGTCTTTTGTTCCATTGAACCGCAGCGCCGGCCGTTCGGATTCAACGCTGCCGAGTTGTTTTCCATTGGCATAGAAGCGGGTGGTACCCAGGTTTACAACCATGGCCAAGTGATGCCAGCCGGCGGCGAGGGTGTGTTCGAGATTGACGCCGCTGTCGAAGAACCAGCCGCCGCTTGCGGGCGCCATCAACTGGTCGCACTCGCTCTTCCTTCGCATCCGGCGGACGATCGCA
>JBMYTY010000214.1:0-4118 GCA_049604855.1 Gammaproteobacteria bacterium
ATCACGCCCCGGCCCCGGCCGTGCCGCGATACCTAGGCTGGATAAGGCGCAGCCGCATCCGGCGCAATGCTTCAGCCCGGCATGATCTCGCGGAAATCGTCAATGGCGTGAAAGTCCCCGGTCGGACGCGGTTCACCCTTCGAATCGGCCAGACGGATGGCCACCAGGTGTTCAAGGCCTCCGCGCCGGGCGGACTCCAGCACGGCCAGTGAATCGTCACAGAACAATGTCCGAGACTTGTCGTAAGGCTCCACCGTATTGAGCTTGTCCCAGAAGCCGTCCGCCTCCTTGGCCAAGCCCAGGTCGTGGGAGGTAATCAGGGCATCGAGGTAGCCGTCGAGGCGTGTCTTGCGCATCTTCAGGGCCATGCTTTTCATGTGCGCATTGGTCACCAGCACCACCCGCTTGTTCAGCGCCCGCACCGCCTCGAGGAACTCCAGCACATGGGGATGGATGGCAATCAGATGATCGATCTCTTCCTTGAGCAGGGCGATATCGAGCGCCAATTCGCGCGACCAATAGTCCACGCAGTACCAGTCCAGGGTTCCTTCCACGGCCTTGTACTTCGGGGCGAGCACCCGCCAGGCCTCTTCGGTGCTCATGCCGTTGATCTCGCCGTAGCGCCGGGGCACATGATGCAACCAGAACTGGTTGTCGAAATGCAGATCAAGCAGGGTGCCGTCCATGTCCAGGAACACGGAATCGATGTCAGACCAGGGCAGTTGCATGCGGATGCCGTCGGGGAAACGCGAATGACAGACTGCCAGCGTGCACCAAGGCGCACCCCATTCCCAGTCCGGGCGACGGGCGAGCCTCCTCCGGCTCAGCAGATACGCGGCAGGGGGTCGTCCTCCAGTTCTTCGAGCACCCGCTCTCCGCCGATCTCGGTGTGCAGAATCAGGCTGGGGCGACCATTCACCACGTGGCCGATGATCGCCGCCTCATCACCACCGGGCAGGGCGCGCCAGCGGGCGAGGGCAGTCTCGGCCTGATCGCTGGCGACCACGGCTACAACCCGACCCTCACAGGCCAGAAAATAGGGGTCGTAACCCAACATTTCACATACCGAACGCACCGGGTCCTTCACGGGTATATCGTTCTCGTTCAGGTGAACTTCCAGCCCCGTCGCATGGGCGATCTCATGGCCCACGGTGGCGAGCCCTCCCCGCGTGGGGTCGCGCATGAAGCGCAGTCCGGGTACATCCAGCAGGGCACGCGTGAACGCCAAGACCGAACCGGAATCCGATTGCAGGTCGCCGCGCAGCCCGAACTGCTCACGCGCCAGCATCACCGCGGTCCCGTGATCGCCCACGCTGCCGCTCACCATCAACACGTCGCCCATGCGAATACCTTGCATGGTCAGGTCCAGGGAGGAATCCCGCGTTCCGACCGCCGTGCAGGCGAAATAAACGCCCCCGCCGTGACCCCGAGGCACGACCTTGGTATCACCCGCGACAACCTCGACTTCAATCTCGCGGGCCGCGGCTGCCATGGCGTCGACGATGCGTTCCAGGGCGGCGACCTCGAAACCCTCCTCAATGAACGCGGAGAGTGTCAGGTAACGGGGAATCGCCCCGGCCACGGCCAGGTCATTGGTGGCTCCATGGACGGCCAGGGAGCCCAGGTTACCTCCCGGGAACTCCAAGGGCTGCACGGAGAAGCCATCGGTGGTGACCACCGGCACACCCTCTGGCAGATCGATAGCGACCGCGTCCGCCAGCGGATCGAGCCGTCCGTGAGACAGTCGCTGGGCAAACAACTCCTCGATGAGCTCGCGCATGAAACGCCCACCGTTGCCATGGGCCAGGGAAATATGGGTGTCTTGCACGGCGTAACCTCTCGTACGGGTCAGTGGGACGATCGATGAAGAGCGGCCGGGTCACCAGGAGCAGCACCGGGATTTGCCAGGCTGCCAAGAAACTCCAGGACCTGACCGTACGCGATGCCCCCATCATTCATGGGGACCTGACGGGCCAGATGCACCTCGAAGCCCTCGGCCTCGAGCAGGTCCGCCGTCAGCTCGCTGAGCAGGCGGTTCTGGAAAACGCCACCGGTCAATCCAACCCAACTGAACCCGGCATGCTCCGCGATGCGGTGGGTCTGATCGAGGATGGAACGGGCTAGGCTGTTGTGGAAGGCGCCCGCACGCTCGGCGATGTCACTCCCGTCGTCCAGCAGCAGATCGACCAGGGGGGCCCAATCGACACGCAGAATCCCCGCCTCATCGAGCGACAGGGGCAGGGACACGTCATGGACGCTGAACTCGGCCCGCGCCTCCAGGCGCATGGGGCCCTGACCCTCGAAGCTGACGGTATCGGCCAATCCGAGAAACGCCGAGGCGGCGTCGAACACGCGCCCCGCCGCGCTCGTCCACGGGCTGTTCACACCGCGTTCCCAGGCTCTTTGAAGTAGACCTATATCCGTGGGACAGGCCCGCCCCCAGTCCCGACCCGTGGCCCATGCCAGGGAAGCGGCGCTGCGCCAGGGTTCGCGGCCGGCCTTTTCCCCACCGGGCAGTCGGAAGGGACGCAGCCCCGCCACACGCCGCCAACGTCCCGGTGCACCGACGAAGGCCTCGCCCCCCCAAAGCTCACCCCCATCACCGTATCCCACGCCATCCCAGGTGAACACCAAACCGGTTCTCGTGAGCGCCTCCGCGCCATGACAATCACCCGCCAGGGCCGATGCGTGGGCCCGATGGTGCTGCACCCGGTGGAGGGCCAACCCATCCACCTCCCCTGCCCGCCCGGCAGCCCAGCGGCTGCTGGCATAGCCGGGATGCGCGTCATGGATGAAGGTGCGGGCCTGAACCTGGTAGAGCCTTTGCAGATCATCGATCACCTGTTCGAACACCACACGACTGCGCGGTGCCTGCAGATCGCCGATATGGGGTGACAGCACGACCCGCTCCCCCCAGGCCAGGGCAATGGCGTTTTTCATATGTCCGCCCAGTGCAAGGACCGGGGTTTCCAGCCGTCCCGAAAGCGTCAGCTCGAGCGGGGCAACACCACGCCCCAGGCGCAGCGGACGGGGCCGACCGGAGATAAGGCGGAATACCGGATCGTCAGCCGGGCGGAGGACGGGACGGTCGTGATGCAGCCAGCTCCGGGTCACATGGCCCAGGCGACGTTCGACTTCGACTTCATCGGTCAGGACTGGCTCACCGCTGATGTTCGCCGAGGTGGCCACCAGGGGCCTGCCGAAATCCGCGAGCAGAACCTGGTGCAAGGGGCTGTAGGGAAGCATGACCCCTATCTCCGACAAGCCCGGAGCGACGCCTTCGGCGATGGGTGCACCATCCTGTCTGGGCAGCAGCACGATAGGGCGTGCGGGGCCGGTCAGGGCACGCTGGGCCTCCGGCTCCAACTTCACCACCCGGCGCACGCCGTCGCATCCATCCCTCCCGGTTTCCGGCACCATCAGCGCAAGGGGTTTATCGGGTCGCGGCTTGGTGTCGCGCAGCCGCTGGACCGCGACCTCGTTGGCGGCATCACACATGAGGTGATAACCACCAATGCCCTTGACCGCGACAACCTGACCACAGCGCAGGGCCGCTACCGTCTCGGACAGGGCCCCCTCATTGCCGGTGATGAATTCCTCATCCGAATGGAACTGCAGAGACGGGCCACATTCCGGACAGGCATTGGGCTCGGCATGGAAACGCCGGTCTTCGGGGTCAGCGTATTCCCGACCGCAGTCGGCGCAGAGCGGAAAATCCGCCATCGAGGTATTCGGCCGGTCGTAGGGCAAGGCCGCGATCAGGGTGTAGCGGGGGCCACACTGGGTGCAGTTGGTGAACGGGTAGCGGTAACGCCGGTTGTCACGATCACTCAACTCCGCGAGGCACTCCGAGCAGATCGCCCGATCCACCGGTACATGGACATCCACTTCGGCCGATGAATCGCTGCTCCAAATGCTGAACGAGTCGAATGGCGCGGGCTCGGCCTCCGTGACGGAAACGATCTCGGGCTCGGACACCGACGGCGCCCTGGCGGGCAGGTCCGCCCCGAAGGCATCAAGCACCAGCGCCGAACCCTGTGCGTGTATTTCCACCCGTCCGACGGCGTTACGTACCCAGCCGGTCAAGCCGTGCTCCCGGGCCAGGCGGTACACGAATG
>JBMYTY010000215.1:0-4100 GCA_049604855.1 Gammaproteobacteria bacterium
CGAAGGCCCGCCTCGTAGTCAAAGCAGGTCCGGGAATTGCTCGGTGCATTCGACCGGAGCACCAGTACGTCGGAAAGGATCAGGGGGAGCATCCGACACGGTCGGGGGGACGCGGCCCTCGGAGCAGATCAGGGATTGTTTTTCACGAACGGCAGGGGATTGATCCGTTTGCCATCCTCGAGCACCTCGAAATGGACATGCGGGCCGGTAGCACGCCCCGTGGAGCCCAGAAGAGCGATGGTCTGGCCCCGCTTCACCACATCCCCGACTCCGACGAGTAGCTTTTTATTGTGTGCATAACGGGTTCGCAATCCGTTGCCGTGATCGATTTCGACGAGGTTTCCGTAATTCGAACGACGCGACGAATACGCCACGACACCCGATGCAACGGCGACCACATCAGTACCTCTCCGCCCGGCGAAATCGAGCCCCCGATGCATGGCTTTCCGGCCGGTCACCGGGTCCGTGCGCGATCCCCACCGCGAGGACATCCAGCCACTTTTTACGGGGCGCCCCGCGGGAACGAGATCCGATTGGACCTTACGGTCCAGCAGCATGCTTTCCATCAACAACAACTGCCGCTCACGATCATCGACTTCCAACAACAGGGCATCCAGGGAGCGCCGCAGCTCATCGGGTGAGCGCGTCAGGTCAGTGGGCAATTCCTCAAGCGGACCACCGCGCGGAGGCGGATCCATGAAATTGAATTCCCCCGCGTCGAAACCGGCGGCCCCGACCAAGCGGTCTCCCAGCGCATTGAGCCGCGTCACGTGTGCCTGAAGGTCCCCGATTTTTCGCCCAAGCGCATCGATCTCAGCCGTTACCCAGACACGCTTGTCCGCCATGCGTCGACGTTCGTTTTCCAACTCGGCAAGCATTGCCTCAATCTGGGCAAGCTCATCCGAGGGCGTCGCCTGAACCTCTTCAACGACACGGGTGCCCTCGCCCCACAACATACCGGCGTAAAACATCCCGCCCGTCGCCAAGGCGAACGTACAGACAAGCAGCGAGATCGCTATGCCGATGGGACCGAGATTGATATTTCTCGGAACGCCTTTGTGCCTCCCCAACAGGATAATATGCATTTCTGTTTTCCTGTCCGGTCTCCGTTTCGTCTTATGCCCCGTTTATTCCGTTCATCGCGGGATCTGGTGGATGCTCTTTTCGCTTCAGAGCCGAATCAACGTGAACGCATTCGCCAGACACGTCGCTTGCTGAAGGCCATTGAGCAGTATGTTCAAACCGGGTCTGAACCCGGTATCAATCCTTCGGGCTTACGACTGGTCGCTCATGGCCGCCACCGGCTGACCGTCAGCGTTCCCTCCGCAACCCAGGCAACCGGCCTGCGTTATCGCAGCCGACGTCTTCTCGATTTCGTGAACAAGGCAGTGAATGGTTCATTCGCCCAACTTGTCGTGAAAGTGGCGCCTGAGTCTCAATCCATACCAAAACGCGGCCCCAGGGTGCGCCATGTCACGGGCGCCGTGGTCGAGAATCTGGAATCCAGCGCTTCGAGCGTGTCGGATCCGGATCTGGCTGCCGCCCTGGGACGACTCGCACGAACACTGGCGGGTGAGAAAAACCGGCGTGCCTGAACGATTCCTGATCCGTGCCTGATTCCAGACACCCGATACCGCCGATGCCGTGACCCCGGGCGGTAACGCAATCCAAGCCTTTATCAGAAAGCGGGAACGGGCTGTGTGAATGAAATGGGCGCGGTGCCGGGGTCTTCAAAGGTAACCTCTTCCCAAGCCTCCTCGTTCGCCAGCAGTTCGCGCAGCAACATGTTGTTGAGTGCATGGCCGGACTTATGGCCGGCGAAAGCGCCCACAAGGCTGCGTCCAAGCAGGTAAAGATCACCGATCGCGTCGAGGATCTTGTGCTTCACGAACTCGTCTTCGTAGCGCAGTCCGTCTTCGTTGAGGATTCGGTAATCATCGACGACGACCGCGTTGGCCAGTCCGCCACCCAGAGCCAGGTTCTGTTCACGCAGGGACTCCAGATCGCGCATAAATCCGAAGGTACGCGCCCGGCTGACTTCCTTGACGAACGAAGTGGTCGAAAAGTCGATTTCAGCATGACTGCTATGGGCTTCGAAGACCGGATGATCGAAGTCGATGGAGAAGCCCACCTTGAATCCGTCGAAGGGTTCGAAGCGAGCCCACTTGTCTCCATCGTGGACGATGACGGGCCGACGGATCCGGATGAACCGTTTCGGAGCATCCTGTTCTTCGATACCCGCGGACTGGATCAGAAAGACGAATGGGCCAGCGCTTCCGTCCATGATCGGCACTTCAGGGGCGCTCAGATCCACGTAGGCGTTGTCGATTCCGATACCCGCCAATGCCGACAGCAGGTGCTCGACCGTGGAGATACGAACATCGCCACTGACCAAGGTGGTCGAGAGTCGGGTATCCCCCACGTGCTCGGGGCGCGCGGGTATGTCCACTGGCTCCTCCAGGTCCGTGCGGCGAAACACGATCCCGGTGTCGGCGGCCGCGGGGCGCAAGGTCAGATAGACCTTCTCGCCCGTGTGCAGTCCCACGCCCGTTGCGCGAATGACATTCTTTAGTGTGCGTTGCTTGATCATATATATGTGAGCTCCGCCCGAAGATAGAGGGCGCCTCTTAACCCGGCGATGGTAATCGACGGGTAATTATTCAGGCAAGGCTGATCAATGCTTGCATAGGCAACATTGACCCCTGGCAACAAATTACCACCGATTTCACTGTCCAACCCGCCCCGGCGGACGATGAGGATGTAGACCCTGATCCAGGGTTTCACTTCCCCGCGTTGCCGGGGCGACCCGGGCAGCCATGATCAATCCGCCTGACGGCGGAGAAACGCGGGCACATCGAGGTAATCCATGTTGCCCGAGAGATCATCGGTGCCCGTGGCGCGCTGACGGCGGATGGCAGCGGGTCGCTCGTACTCGTCCCAGTCGGGTTCGCCGTTCGCGTCGCGCTGCAAGGAAGCAATCTTCACGGGGGCATCATCCACGGGGCGCGGCGCACTGGTGGTGGCCGGTCCATCCAGACCCGTTGCCACGAGCGTGACGCGCAGATCGCCTTCCATTTCGGGATCGATCACCGTGCCGACCACGACGGTTGCATCCTCGGACGCGAAATCGCGAATGGTGTTGCCCACCTCCTCGAACTCGCCGATCTGCAGGTCCATACCCGCGGTCACGTTCACCAGAATGCCCCGCGCGCCCTGAAGGTTGATGTCTTCGAGTAGCGGGCTACGGATCGCGGCTTCGGCGGCTTCATGGGCACGATCGTCACCACGTGAAGCTCCCGACCCCATCATGGCCATGCCCATCTCGCTCATGACGGTACGCACGTCCGCGAAGTCGACATTGATCAGGCCGGGACGGGTGATCAGCTCGGTGATGCCCTGAACGGCCCGCAGCAGCACGTCATTGGCCTCCTTGAAGGCATCGAGAAGGCTGATGTTCTTACCCAGTACGGTGAGCAGCTTTTCGTTGGGTATGGTGATGAGCGAATCCACCGATGCCCGCAACTCTTCGATACCGTCCTTCGCGACGGACATACGTTTGCGTCCTTCGAAGGGGAAGGGCTTGGTGACCACCGCCACCGTGAGGATGCCCAGTTCCTTGGCCACCTGGGCGACCACGGGAGCCGCGCCAGTCCCGGTACCGCCACCCATGCCAGCGGTGATGAACAACATGTCCGCACCCTGGATATGGTCACGGATCATATCGCGGTCCTCCATGGCGGCCTTACGTCCGGTTTCCGGATTGGCACCCGCGCCCAGCCCCTTGGTGATCTCGCCACCGAGCTGCAGGCAGGTGCAGTTGCCGTAGATCTTCAGTGCCTGGGAATCGGTGTTGGCGCAGATGAAATCGACGCCCTCGATGTGTGAACTGACCATGTGTTCGACCGCATTGCCGCCGCCGCCGCCCACGCCGATCAGTTTGATAACAGCTCTCTGGCTGAAAGAATCCATCAGTTCGAACATGATCTTCTCCTCTGGTGTCCGCGGCCGCCGCCAATGACCCCGCGCGAAACTCGTTTATTCAAAAATTGCCCTGAAACCAAGATTTCATGCGGCTGAGCAAGCCCGCCGTATCCTTGGTT
>JBMYTY010000216.1:0-4099 GCA_049604855.1 Gammaproteobacteria bacterium
GGCACGACCTCCCCGAGCCCCTCGCCCCCCTCGCCTTCATCCTGCGCATGCGCACCGTGCCCCTGCGCAACCTCGGCGCCTGCATCTCCCCCGACAACTCCTGGATCTTCCTCCAAGGCATCGAAACCCTCCACCTCCGCATGGACCGCCACTGCGAGAACGCCCTCAAAGTGGCGGAGTACCTCAAGGGCCATGCCTCGGTGGAATGGGTGAACTACGCCGGCCTGCCGGACCACCCCGACCACGGCCTCGTGCAGAAGTACATGGGCGGCCGTGCCAGCTCCATCCTGTCCTTCGGCATCAAGGGCGGTCGCGAAGGCGGCGCGAAGTTCATCGACGCCCTCAACCTGATCGTGCGTCTGGTGAACATCGGTGACGCCAAGTCCCTGGCCTGCCACCCGGCCACCACCACCCACCGCCAGCTCTCGCCCGAAGAGCTGGCCACGGCCGGTGTGAGCGAGGACCTGGTGCGCCTGTCCATCGGTATCGAGAACGTGGACGACATCATCGCCGACATCGACCAGGCCCTGGCCGCGGCGGGCTGATGGCCCACCGCGCGGATAGATCCGCCCCCCCACGGGGCTGATCTATCCGCCCCGTCAGACCCAATACGCCCCGGTCCGCCGGGGCGTTTTTTTTGATCCGCACGCGTTCCGACGCCCCTGGGCCGAACTAAGCTCTGAAGGGGTGATAAACCTCCGCCAGACCACAGCCATGACCGACACCCCGTCTCACGACCCATCCGCGACCCTGGATCACTATTTCCAGAGAGTCCGGCGCATCATCCTCGCCCGGCAGGACCCGGTAACCGGGCTATTGCCGGCGAGTACGGCAATCAATGCCCATGGTGACTACACCGACGCCTGGGTGCGCGACAACGTCTACAGCATTCTGGCCGCCTGGGGTCTGGGTCTCGCCTATCGAAGGCGCGATGACCACCGGGGCCGAGCCGTGCTGCTGGAGCAAAGCGTGGTGAAACTCATGCGCGGCCTGCTCACCGCCATGATGCGGCAGTCCGCGAAGGTCGAAGCCTTCAAGTACAGCCAGGACCCGCTGGACGCGCTGCATGCCAAGTACGACACGGGTACAGGCGACCCGGTGGTGGGCGACGACCA
Source organism: Gammaproteobacteria bacterium (assembly GCA_049604855.1). Classification (GTDB taxonomy): domain Bacteria; phylum Pseudomonadota; class Gammaproteobacteria; order JACKNK01; family JACKNK01; genus JBMYTL01. The sequence continues at coordinate 1,116 of JBMYTY010000216.1, forward strand.
GTGGGGGCACCTACAACTCGACGCCACCAGTCTGTACCTGCTTATGTTGGTTCAGATGACCACCTCCGGTCTGCGCATCATCTTCACCCCGGACGAGGTCGACTTCATCCAGAACCTGGTGCATTACATCGGCCGTGCCTACCGCACACCCGATTACGGCATCTGGGAGCGGGGCAACAAGATCAACCGCGGTATCGCCGAGGTCAACAGCTCCTCGGTGGGCATGGCCAAAGCGGCCCTGGAAGCCCTGGATGGATTCAACTGCCTGGGGCCGGAAGGACCGGACGAGGCCGTGATCCAGGTGATCCCCGACGAAATCGCACGCGCACGGATCACCCTGCATTCCGCCCTCCCGGGGGAATCCCTGTCGAAGGAGGTCGATGCCGCCACCCTGAGCGTCATCGGGTTCCCGGCCTTCGCGGTGGACGACCCCGCATTGATCGATGAAACCCTGGACGCGGTGGAGGGAAAGCTCGAGGGCCGCTACGGCTGCAAACGTTTCCTGCGCGACGGCCATCAGACTGTTCTGGAAGACCCGCACCGCCTGCACTACGAGCCAGAGGAACTGAAGCGATTCGAGCACATCGAGTGCGAATGGCCACTGTTCTTCACCTACCTGCTGTTACACCACCTGTTCGCGGGCGACAACAAACGGGCACGGGACTACCGCCAACGCCTGGAATCCCTGCTCGTGGAACGCGACGGCGAAATGCTGCTGCCCGAGTTGTACATCGTGCCCGCCGACCGGGTGGCCGCGGAACAGGCCGCACCCGGTTCACAGCAACGCGAGCCCAACGACAACGTTCCCCTGGTCTGGGCCCAGAGCCTCTACACCCTCGGTGCCCTCATCCAGGACGGACTGCTGGATCCCTTCGACGTGGACCCGCTGGCGCGCCACCTGCGCGCCCACCGCAACCAGGGCAAACCCATCCAGCTCGCGCTGGTCGCCGACGATGAAAGCGTGCGCGCCACCCTCTCGGACTATGGGCTGGTCACCCAGACCCGCGCCGAAGTCTCGCCCCTGCGTATCCGCCCCGCGGGCCACCTGGCCTTGGCGCTGGGCGAACTGGGTCGCAACGCCCGCCTGGGGTTGAGCGGTCGCCCACCGCGCCATCCGCGCGGCCTGGCCACCGCCTGCATCTACACCGCCGACCAGGAGCGCACGATCTTCGAACCCCAGTTCATGAACCGCCATGACTTCTACCTGACCCTGGACAGCACCATGCTGGTGGAACGCCTGCGTATGGAGATGGCCTATATCTACCGACAATGGGACCTCCCCGGGCGTCCGCTCATGCTCCTTTCGGTCGATCAGCGGATGCTTGGACCCGATGGAGGCCCGGCCCTGATCACGTTCATACGCGAATGCCAGCAAGGCGCTATCGAGGGCGCGCGCGTCCGCCTGGGACGGGTCAAGGACTTTTTCCCCACGGCCTGCATACGTCCCCTCGTAGCCGGTTCCGAGCACCTCTTCCCGGCAATCGATGCCACGGACAGGGAGCGACCCTGTTTTCTGCTCATGCCCCTGGATGCCGCCGCCGCACCCCGGTCCGAGGGAGAGGACCTACACACCTGGCCGGATGAGGCGCTGATTTCGGCACTTTCCGATCATGAGCACCCACTCGATCACTACCGGATTCTCGAAACGCTGAGCCAACGCCACGGAATCGGTTTCGACACCGGGTTGCTCGACGCCGAGAACCAGACCGCCCGGGTCGCCGATCTGTTGGAAGAACTGTTCATCCGCGCCGGGGACCTCAGACACTGGCGCATGGTGCGCCGCTGCGCCGCTCTGCTCGGCAAACACGACATCGATCTGGAAGGTGCCGTGACCGAGATCATCGTCAGCAAGATCGCACTCAGCGTCTCACGCCTGTACAGCCGTCACGCGACCCTGCGACAGCCGGCCGGCGCCAGCGAAATTCTGGACATGATCCGACGCTTCAATGCCGATGACATGCGTGCGCAGATCCTCATTCAGGAGTTGATTCTCAACCTGGGATTCCTGGTCCGCTCCCACCCCCACCTCGTAGCGGACCTGTCCATCATCCGCTCAGGCCAGCTTCTGCAACTGCTGGCGGCCCGCGTCCGTCAGTTACGGCAGTGCGACAGCGACGACGCCATCGATGTGCTGATGGGCCAGGCGCCCCACGAGATCGCCCAGGCCCTGCGGGATGTTCTGGAACACACGGCCGAGATCCAGGATCAGCTCTACCAGGCCGAGCAGATGCACTTCAGCGGTGACGTGGAGGGGCTGCGCCTGCCGGTGTTCAGGCCTGAAAACGACCCGGACCGGGGCGAGTCCCGGGACTGGCTCGATTGGCGCCACGTGCAAGGCAGCGTCGGGCGCTATCCGCGGGCGTTCTACGAGGGGGTCTGGGACATCATCGAACGCAGCGGGGGGCTGGTGATCGGTGACGAATGGAACCCGAAACGACGCCTCGATCACAGCCTCAGCCTGGACATGACACGCGGCGAACAGCTCTTTCAGGACGCCACGGAAAACCTGCTCAACAAAACCCCGCTTCCCGAGCAACGCTGGATCTACTACGAATCCCTGATGGTGATCGCATCCCTGTTCCAGGCGAACCCTGACCTCCGCATGCATGACACCATGGTCCTGGATGTCATCGTCGGCCATGGCGTGCGCCTCCATTGGCTTCAGGAGAGCGGCGCTGACGCGGGGACCTACCCTATTCATCGCGAAGCCGCATGGGCCGCCTTCCAGAAGCTGCCACCGCACGAGCTGTCCAACAGGATCACCGAAGCGTTTCTCCACCTGTTGCACGGTACGGACCAGGCCGCCGGGTGAAAACGGGACACCCCATGCGTTGACAGGGCAATCCACTCACTTAAAGTGCGGTTCTGCCCGTGAACCCCAGGCCCCACGGATTGGTCGTAGACGGGGTTCCGAGAAGTAGCATCCCATCCAGGAGATATCGATGTATCCGACCGAACAAAATACCGCCGTACGCACAGAAGCC
>JBMYTY010000217.1:0-4082 GCA_049604855.1 Gammaproteobacteria bacterium
TCGGACACCATGCACGGCCCCACCGGCTTGCGTGGGGTACAGGCCTTGCCATAGAGACGGCACTGGTCGGGATAGATTTTGCCCAGAACAACCCGCGCGCAATCGCAACCGGGCGGCATCTCACCGGCGCGTTTGCGGCCCTCCTCCGCGTAGCCGGGGAATCGAATACGGGCATCACGATCCTGGAAGGCCGCCGCAAGGCCGAAGCCTGATTTGGGTATGACCCCGACGCCGCGCCAGTTGGCATCCTGAACCTCCATGACCTGGCCCAACTGGGCCCGGGCAGCCGCATTTCCTCCAGGACGGACCAGTTCCGGGTAGCAGTTGTCCAGGAACAACCGGCCCTCGATCCGCTGGCGCAGCACCGAGTACATGGCCGCCAACAGGCTCTCGGAATTGAACCCGGCAACGGCAGCGGGTATCCGATGCCTGTCCACCACGAACGCCCACTCTTCCGGCCCCATGACCGTGGCCACGTGGCCAGGGGCGATCAGGCACTGAAAGCCGGCCTCTTCCGAGTCCAGGAGCATGGCCACGGCGGGCCAGGTCAATCGGCCGGAGAGCAGAACGAACAGGTTATCGGGCACGCCCTGCGCCAGCATCGCGGCCACCGGCGCGGTGGTGGTCTCGAAACCCGCGGCGAAGAACACGACATCGCGACCCGGGTTATCACGGGCGGTGGCAACCGCCTCAAGCGGCGAGGCAATGGGCCGTATGTCCGCACCGGCGGCCTTCGCCTGTTCCAGGGAACGGGGCTCTGATTTCGGGGCATTGACGGGCACGCGCAACATATCGCCGAAGGCCACGAGAATGACATCCTCCCGGCGAGCGATCTGGATCGCCTCGTAGACATCCTCCTCGGGACACACGCAGACCGGGCAGCCGGGCCCCGGGATCAGCTCCACGGCCTCGGGCAGGGCACCGCGCAGGCCCGCCATGGAGATGGACCGCTCGTGGCCGCCGCACACATTCATGATGCGCACGGGTCCGGTCAGGTTCAGGCCATGGATTCGATCCAGCCATGTGCGTGCCGCGTCGGTCATGAACGCTGCTAAGCCTTCGCGTGCAGGGCGACACCATCGGGCTGAATAGCCGGACGACGGGTCTGCCCGCTGGCCACCCGGTCCCTCTGGGCATCCACGGAAGCCCGCAACCAATGGAACCAGGCGTCCAGATTGAGGCCCTTGCGCGCGGACAGCTCGATGACGGGTGCGTCGTTGGCCAAATCGCGCAGGAAACGCTCGGCCCGGACGGGGTCGAAGTCGTCCAGAACCGCGAGAAGATCAGACTTCGTCAGCAGCATGAGATCGGCGGCGCGGAACATCACCGGGTACTTGGCGGGCTTGTCATCGCCTTCGGTGACCGACAGCAGGGTGATGTTGTGGTGCTGCCCCAGGTCGAAACTGGCGGGGCAGACCAGATTGCCCACGTTTTCAATGAACACCAGGTCCAGTCCGTCCAGTTCCAGGCCATGAAGGGCATCGTGAACCATGTGGGCATCGAGATGGCAGGCGGTACCGGTGGCGATCTGCATGGCCGGTACGCCCTGGGCACGGATACGGTCGGCGTCGTTCTCGGTTTCCAAATCGCCCTCCACGACGGCGATACGGAACTCGTCCTTGAGGGCGGCGATGGTCGCCTCCAGCAGGGCGGTCTTGCCAGAGCCGGGGGAGGACATGAGGTTCAAGGCCAACACACCATGTCGATCAAAGTGCTCACGGTTATGCGCGGCGGTGTGATCGTTCTCGCTGAGCAGATCGGTCAACACCTCGATGGACTCGCGCCCCGACCGGGTGCGCGCATGTTTTCCATCGGCCTCGATGAGATGCCGGTTGGCGGATGTGATGTTGCAGCCACAGGTGTCACACATGGGACGCCTCCTGAGAGTCTGTGCGCGCTTGCGGGCGCGGCTTGACAGGTTGATGGGCCACGGCCACGCCCTCAATGCACGGTTTCCGGAGTCCCTTCGCCCATACCGTCGCGCTCCAGTTCCACCGAAGCCAGCATCATTTCGTCGCCGCTGAGTATGCGGGTATGCCAGTCACCGCAGGCAGCGCAGACCAGGTGATTGATGGTCGCGTCGCTGTCCGCTCCGCAACTCTCGCAATGCACGCGCACGGGCATCAACTCGATGATCAGTTCTGATCCTTCCGCCACGGTCCCGGCGGCCGCGATGGGGTAAGCATCTTTCAATAGTTGCGCCTCGATGCCGGACAGGGGTCCCAGACGGACCGTCACCCCAAGCACCCTGTCCGCGTCATTGTCCACCGCAACCTGGGTCACCTGCCCCATGAGGGCCTGGCAGACAGCCAGTTCATGCATGACCCGGCCCCGCTTTGGCCACGGCGCGGGCGGCGTTGTCCTCCTGCTCCAGGCGCAACATTTCGTCGTACACCTCCCAGGCGCCCCGGGCCTCCTGCTCCGATACCTTCTGGATGGCGTAGCCCACATGGACGACGACGAAATCCCCTGGCTCCAGCGACTCACCCTGCATCATGAACAGGCTTACATCCCGGCTGATGCCCTTCGCCTCACAGTGGGCGTTGAAGCCATCAATGGTCTGAATCCGCATGGGGATCCCCAAGCACATGGTCAGCACCTCTCAACAATCAGTCACAGCGCATTGCCATCGGATTCGATTGCGCCACAGGGGCCGTCGGCAACCCAATGATGTGGGTCAACGGGGCCGGTGAAACGGGAGAAGCCATAGTAGATACTAGGTTATTCCCGACACCACCCGTTTTGCGGCGCAACATCCCCCGCGATTGATCGTTGTCAGCGTCCCCACTCCATCAGCAATATCTAATGCCGCGATATTTCGCACCAAAACCTCCCATGAATCTGATCATCCCGAAAACAGCGCTGGCCGCTGTGTTCTTCCTGCTCCCGGCCCTGGCCGTAGCGGCACCCGATGGTGCCGAGCTGTATGAAAAACACTGCGTGGTCTGCCACCGGGCGGACGGCGCGGGCAGCCTCGGGATCCCGCTGGCCACGGAGAAGTTCAAGGTCACCACCGACGACTACCTGCGCAAGACCATCCGCTACGGCCGTCCCGGCCGCGTCATGCCCCCCTTCATGACCCTCAGTGACGCGCAGGTGGATGCCATCGTCAGGCACCTGCGCACTATCACCGGAACAAAGCCCTACCTGGAGCCCGAATTCACCGCGGTCGGTGACCTGGAACGTGGGCGCGTGGTGTTCGCGGCGAAATGCGAGAAATGCCATGGCGACGAAGGTGAGAGTGGAGGCCAGGGCACCGGCGTAACCTACTCCCGCCCGCGTGAGTTCAAAGTCATTCCGCCCGCCATCGCCAACAACGGTTTTCTGCGCTCTTCATCGGACGAAATGCTGCGTCACGTCATCACCCATGGCCGTCGCGGAACCGATATGGCCTCCGCCGAGAAACTGGAGCTCAGCGAGCAGGACATCCATGACCTGATCATCTTCCTGCGCGACCTGGGCGAACAACAGGAGAAGCTGGTGTCCATCACCGAGGACGAGGAGCCCACTCTGTTCTTCGACTCGCCCTACGATTTCAAGACGACCATAGCCAACGTGAAGCAGGCCCTGTCCGGGTCCAACTTCCGCTCATTCCCCGACCGCTACATCGAGGAAGGGATCTGGGACGAGTTCGCCGTGAACAAGAAGCAGGTCAGTCTGCGCTTCTGCAATTTCAACCAGCTCTACGACGTCCTGCGCATCGAACCGCGCATCGGCACCGTGCTCCCCTGCCGAATCACCGTCGTGGAAAACGAGGACGGCTCAGTACAACTGATCGTCATGAACATGGCCGTGGTCACCCGCCTGTTCAACAACACCCAGCTTCAGCAGGCCGGTGCTCGCATGCACGAAACCCTCATGAACCTGCTTGAGGAGGCCACCCTGTGAAGATCTTCAACACTTCCATGCGGCGTGCCCCGCGGCTGTTGGGCGCTCTCCTTCTGCTCGCCACCGCCAGCCTGAGCGCACAGGCCGAAAACCTGCTCATGTCCCGGACCACCCTGCCCTTCGAGCAGGCCCGCGCTGTTCTCATGTCCGCCATCGAGGAACACGGCTACACCATCGCCCACGAACAGAAATGC
>JBMYTY010000218.1:0-4077 GCA_049604855.1 Gammaproteobacteria bacterium
CCCCTGGCCCGCGTCCTGCTCCTCTATGCCAAGAAGGACCCGGCGGCCCAGGAGATCGTCAACTACGCCCTCAAGACCCTGGACCTGGAACCGCGCGCCCTGTTCTCCACCCTGGGCCGCACCGCTGCCCGTACCCTGGAGACCAAGCTCATCGTCGACCAGATGCAGGGCTGGATGGACACCCTCATCGCCAACATCAAGGCGGGCGACACCAAGACCTTCAACGAGGCCAAGTGGGACCCGAGCACCTGGCCGAAGGAGTGCAAGGGCGTCGGCTTCATGGAGGCCCCGCGCGGCGGCCTCGCCCACTGGGCCGTGATCAAGGATGGTGTGCTCGACAACTACCAGGCGGTGGTACCCAGCACCTGGAACGCCGGGCCGCGTGACTCCGGTGGTCAACCGGGTGCCTACGAGGCCGCCCTCCAGGACAACCACCAACTGCATGACGCCAAAAGCCCCGTGGAGATCCTGCGCACGGTGCACAGCTTCGACCCCTGCATCGCCTGCGCCGTGCATCTGACCGACCCGGATTCCGGGGAAAAAATCGAAGTCAAAGTTCGCTGAACATCGGAGCCCCGCAATGAAAAACACTCATTACCCAACCGCCCTGGGCGGACTCGGGGGGCTGCTTCTGAGCCCACAGACACTCGCCCACGGAACACATACCCAGGCGCTGGGACAACTGGAACATCTGCTCATGCACGCCTGGCCCGCGTTCCTCGCGGCCCCGCTGCTGCTCTACCTGTACCGGGTCATGCGTATTGGTTTACAGCGCTCGGCGCACGATCAAACCCGATCCCGGCGAAGTCATTGGTTGCATTAACAACAACATGCCAGGAATGACTCTCCCCCTTGGGCGACCACTTTGCCGGGGGGAGTTCATCCGGCCGTTCGACACGCTGCCCGTGTGTGTTCCGCGTTTCGTCCAAATTTGGCCAGGCTGCGGATGCACGATCGAAATCTTTATGTTTTTCAGTGTGTTGAACACCCACTTTAAATTCGCACGGCAGATCCTTGAGGCTTTGTTGCTGAAACAACTGAGAATTCGTGAAGAGAGCAAGCAACCCCGTTAAAACCCCGTCAAACCCATAACCCAAATCAATTCCAATGGCCGGAGATAGGGGGTAGGGTTCGGGCAATACATACGATAAATATTCTGAGGAGTGTTGGTGAGAACAGTGCATCTGCTCGGCGTCTTGGTCGCCGGTTTACTCCTCCCTCTCGAAGCCTTGGCCCATCTCGGTGGCACCGACCCACAATCCTTCCTGGGCTCGTTCGTGCATCCGTTTACCGGCCCCGACCACCTGATCACATCGCTCATTGTCGCCAGCGTCACCCTGGTCAGACACCGAAACGTTCCCTGGCTTCCCACGGCATTGTTTTGCACCGCCATAGCCCTGGGTTACCTGTTGGTCCTGTTCGGCATCCGCATCCCACATGCGGAACCCCTGTTCTGGATGATGGGACTGGGCGTGGCCATCCACCTGTTCATGGGCGAGCGCACCGCGCAGACCACGGGCATGGTGTTGATCGCTGCCATGGGCGCGTTCCTGGGCCATCACCACGCCTCCCTTCTCCCCAATCTCGATCCGGCCGCCTGCCTTTGCGGCATGTCGCTCGCCGCCGGGACCTTCGTCCTGACCCTGGCCTGGTTCGCCATGCTCCTGTTCGCGAACCGACTGCGTCCCACCCGCCCGCAGGCCGGAGCAGGCACCCACTGACCCGCGCGGCCCGAATATCGGGCCGATTCGGGATCGGCCGCCTTGCTCGTGGATTGTCACGGCGGAGCCACCAATCCTTCATTCCTGTTTCATGTGACTCACTGATCCTTTGCGCGCCCCGCACCGGGGCGGAAGGCTTTGGTGAACCCCAATGCACGACGATCAGGAATTGCTCGAACACTACGCGCTGTCCCAACCCGCTCCATCTCTGAATGGGCCTGACCTGGACGAACTGATGCCCTACCGAAACGCACGGGTAAAGACACCTGACGCGCGCAGGCTCATAGAGATTCGCCGAGAACTGGCGGACCTGGACGAGCACCTCAACGATCTGGGACTCTGATATCTGACAACCGCCCCTCCCCAATGGGAGACGGGCGCGCACGTCGGTTCGCGGTGTAAAGTTGGCGCCATGCCCCCCATGGCCCCCATAGCGAACCCCACCGATCGTCGCGACCGCTTGGATGGCGCTTATGTTCAGGTTCGCGACATCATTCTCGCGAGACAGGACCCGATCACCGGGTTGCTCCCCGCATCCACCGCAATCAACGCCCACGGCGATTACACGGACGCCTGGGTGCGTGACAACGTCTACTCCATCATGTGCGCCTGGGGCCTGGCCATGGCCATGCGCCGCGAGGATTACGCCGAATCCAGGGCCTACCTGCTTGAGCAAAGCACCGTAAAGCTCATGCGTGGCCTGCTTACGGCCATGATGAAACAGTCATCGAAGGTGGAGCGTTTCAAGGCATCTTTGGCCGCCACGGATGCCCTGCACGCCAAGTACGACACCTCCACGGGCGACCCGGTGGTCGGCGACGGCGAATGGGGGCATCTGCAAATCGACGCCACCAGCCTGTTCCTGCTCATGCTGGCGCAGATGACCGCATCGGGGCTGCGCATTGTCTTCACGTTGGCGGAAGTGGCCTTCGTTCAGAACCTGGTCCATTACATCGGGCGCGCCTACCGCATCCCGGATTACGGCATCTGGGAGCGCGGCAACAAGATCAACCACGGCATCACCGAGCTCAACTCCAGCTCCATCGGCATGGCCAAGGCGGCCATGGAGGCGCTGTCCGGCTTTGACCTGTTCGGTGGTGGCGGCGGCAGGGCATCGGTCATTCACGTGGTACCGGACGAGATCGCGCGAACCCGCATCAGTCTTTTCTCCATGCTGCCCAGGGAATCCGGATCGAAGGAGGTGGATGCGGCCACGCTTTCCGTGGTGGGTTTTCCCGCCTTCGCGGTCGAGGACAACGAACTCCTGCAACGCACCCTCGACGAAGTCACGGAGAAACTTGAGGGCCGCTACGGCTGCAAACGTTTCCTACTCGACGGCCACCAGACGGTCCTGGAGGACACCGGTAAGTTGCACTACGAGCCAGAGGAGCTGAAGGCCTTCGAAAACATCGAGTGCGAATGGCCGCTGTTTTTCACCTACCAATTGCTCAACACCCTGTTCCTGGGTGACCACGAACAGGCCTCGGCCTATCGCGCGAAACTTGAGCTCTGCCTGGCGGACGTTGACGGCCAGGGCCTGCTTCCGGAACTCTATTTCGTACCCATGGACAAGGTCGAGGCGGAGCGGGAACACCCCCACAGCCAGACCCGCCAGCCCAATGAGAATGTGCCCCTGGTCTGGGCACAGAGCCTCTACATCCTTGGAACCCTGGTGCACGACGGCCTGCTCGATCTCAACGACATCGATCCCTTGGGACGCCACCGCCGGGTGGGACGTCAAGCGGGGCGCCGGGTACAGATCGCGCTGCTCTCCAGTACACCCGAGGTTCAGGAACACCTGTTGGCCCGGGGAATCGAGACCGAGACCCTGGAGCAGATCCGGCCCGTGGAACTGCACCAAACCGAGCAGCTCTCCCTGGTTTACGAGCAGGTGGGGCGCAACGACAAGCTGGGGCTTTCGGGTCGGCCCTTCCGCCACGCCCGGGCCCTGGCCACCTCCCGCGTGTACGAACTGGAAGGTCGTCGAATGTTGTTCCTGCCCCTGTCACTGGATCGACGGGGTTTCTACCTTGCCCACGACGAACGCATGCTGGTGGAACAACTCAAGGCCGACCTTGCCTATGCGCACCGTCACTGGGATCTTCCCGGTCGGCCCCTGATCACCATCCTGATCACCGAATCCCACCTGAACGACCGTTACAGCGAGGTCCTGCTCGACCTCGTGGAGGCCCTTCAACAGGGCCGCTGCGAGGGAGTACCCGTTCACGTCGGTCGCGTATCCCAACTACTGCCGACCACCAGCAAGGAACGCATTGACGAATTGTTCGGCTTCCACTTCCCGGATTCCCTGCCCGAGCGCGGCGCGGCGCCCACCCGCCATCTACCGTTTGAATCG
>JBMYTY010000219.1:0-4069 GCA_049604855.1 Gammaproteobacteria bacterium
CCGCGAGTCGATTGCGACCCATGGTACCTGGAGATGCCCGTGCGATCGAATCCAGGTCGACCCAGGGTTGGTCGATCCCGCCGGCTTGGTCCGCGCCCAGGCGGATGTTCAGTCCCAGACCGACCACCACCTGGCTCGGGCCCTGGGCCTCCCCGGCGACTTCCAGCAACAGGCCCGCGAGCTTGCGACGTCGCCACAGGACGTCGTTGGGCCACTTGAGGGCGATACCGGGCACGCCCTCCGCTTCCAGGGCCCCGGCCACGGCGGCGCCGGCGGCCAGGCTCAGGTTGCCGAGCCCCGTGGGTCCGAAAGGGTAGCGCCACAACAGTGAGAGAGAGAGGTTGCTGCCATAGGGCGAGACCCAGGTCCGCCCGCGTCTCCCACGTCCGGCGCTCTGGCGCTCGGCCAGGCACAGGGTGCCGGAAGCTGCCCCCTGGTACGCCTCGCGCATCAGGTGGCTGTTGGTGGAGTCGATATCGTCGAAGATCCATAGGTTCGCGATACGTTGCCGGGCCGATGCCGACATCGCGGCGGTGATCCGCTCGGGATCGAAGAGCTCCAAGGGGGCTTGAAGACAGTAGCCGCGCCCGCGGATGCGGTGGACCGTCAGTTCCAGCATTTGTTCTGCCTTGTGCACCGCCTTCCACACCGCCGCCCGGCTGATACCGAGCCGCTCTGCCAACTCGGTCCCCGAGTGCACTGCGCCGTCGGCAAGTTGGCGGATGAGTTTCTGGTGTGTTTCCATGGGTGCCTTGCTCTGATGACCGTGAACGCACGCGAAGCGACCTCCCGATGATGGGAGTGCGTATCTTACCCCGGAAATCCTGAACGAACGGTCGATGGGATCCTGTGTAGTGGTCATCGGATAGCGTTCGACAACGACACGTCGATGCCCCCCACGGTATGGATGGCAAGCGTCAGTCGTTGTATGCACGTCGGCGTGCCGGTGCTTATTTTCCCTTTTCAAAACAGGGAGTATGGGCAGATCGTTTTTCGCCGCTCTGAACTCTGATTGACATACGTCAGTGACTTCCAAGGGCAAGATAACATAGATTTATAACCTCGCCTCGTACTGGAGCCTGTCTCCAATCGCCCACCGGATGCTGTAACAAGGGCGCTGATTTCATAAGGTCCCGGTCGCCCGAACACCGGGCCAGCATCAACCCGAAGGAGGAGTCCCTCATGGGGTGGAAGATACCACGCCTATCCCGCCGTGCGTTCCTGAAAACCACCGGCTATGGAACCGCCGGACTGACTCTGCTCTCACCCGTCGGCAACATGGTCACGAAGGCCGTCGCCGAGTCCGAGGAGAGCGAGGAGACCACATACAGTATCTGCAACTTCTGCTCGTCACTGTGTAACATCCAGGTCACGACCCGGACCAAGAATGGCGATAAACGCATCGTCAAGCTCGATGGCAATCCACACTCGACGCTCAACCGCGGCAAGATCTGCGCCCGCGGCCAGGCAGGGTTGCGCCAGACCTATGACACCGACCGCATCAAGACACCCCTGATCCGGGAGGAAGGCAGCAAGCGCGGAGAATGGGCCTTCCGCCAGGCCACCTGGGAAGAGGCCTGGGACTATATCGCCAAGAAGCAACAGGCCGCCGAAGTCAAGCCCTGGGAGTGGACCATGGTCGGCGGCTGGACCTCGTGCGTCTTCTACATGAACTGGGCGGTGCCCTTCGCCCTGGCCAACCAAGTCCCCAACATCGTTGCCTCGCCGATGCAGCACTGCGTGACCACCGGCCACCTGGGCACCGACATGGTCACCGGCAACTTCAACATCCACGACGAGGTCCTGCCGGACTACGACAACGCCAAATACATCCTGTTCGTGGCCAACAACGCCTCGATCGGGGCGGTGTCGACCTGTCGCATGGTGCGCTTCGCCCAAGGCCGCAAGAACGGTGCGAAAGTGGTCGCCCTGGACCCGCGGCGCTCCGAGACCGCAGCCAAGGCCGACGAGTGGATCAAGACCCGTCCGGGCACCGATCTGGCCTTCATGCTGGCCCTGATGAAGATCATGATGGACGAGGGGCTCTATGACGACCTCTTCCTCAAGCGCCACACCAACATGCCCTTCCTGGTGCGCAAGGACGACGAAGGCGAGTGGCAGCTGGCCACCGATGCGGAAGGCCATCCGTTGGTGGTCGCTGAAGACACGGCAGAGATCCGGGTGCTCGCGACCTTCACCAACGACAATCTAAAAGACATCAACGGCGTCTCCTTCCTGCCCGGACTGACGCTTTCCAAGCCGGTCGAGATCGACGGCCGTGCGGTCAAGACGGTGTTCGAGGCCCAGCTCGAGGAGCTGGCTGAATACACCCCCGAGTGGGCCGCGGAGATCACCGGCGTGCCGGTCGAGACCATCGTGCGCATCTCGCGCGAGTTCGGTACCACCCGCCCGGCCATCGTCGACCCGGGTTGGCACGGAGCGCGCTTCGGCAACGTCAACATGCTGCGCCGGGCACAGGCCCTGGTGCAGGCCCTGACCGGCGGCATCGACACGGTGGGCGGCTGGATGAACTCCGGCGAGCTGCACCACAAGGCAGCCCATATGTACGAAGCCATGGCACAGGGCCACGAAATGGGCGCACCCCTGGCCACCATGGCCGGGTTCGGCTTTGCCAGAATGGTCATCAATGTGGTCTCCAACAAGGACAACCAGTACTTCCAGCATGGCAAGCCCGGCTGGTCCTGGGCCTTCAGCAAGCAGGAGCGCGAGGCCGGCCGCTTCAACGTCGCCCTGCCGGCGATGACGGACACCGGGCTGTTGGAATCGGTGAAGGGGGAGCTCGCATACAACGGCGAGCCCTATCGCACGCGCGCCATCATCATCAACGCCGCCAACCCGGTCCGCCACTACTACCCCGATACCTATTGGAAGGAGATCCTCAGCAACGAGAACATGGAGCTGGTCATCGCCGTGGACGTCCTGCCCTCGGACACCACGCCCTATGCGGACGTGATCCTACCCAACAGCACCTACCTGGAACGCGACGAGCCGACCATCTACGGCAACGGCGTCAATCAGGACTTGGCGCTCACCACCCGCTACGCGGCCATCGAGTCCCTGTACGACACCGAGGAGATGGCGGATATCCTGCTCAAGCTCACGGAGATCATCAGCGGCGAGCCCGGGACCCAAGCCTTCATTCAGATGGTCGATCAGCTGACTGGCATCAAGTCCGGCCCGGTGCTGGCGGCCTTCGCGGAGACCAAGAAGACCCACAAGGACAAAAAAGGAAGAGGGGCCTTCGCCGCCGCCTGCCGCAAGGCGTCCTTCGCCCTGACCGCCGAGCGGATCCACACGACCCCGGAACACCTCGACCAAGTGCTTCGCGAGAAGGGCGTCTATCACGAGGAGGACAAGCTCCACATCATCGAGCACCAGGGCATGCCGCGCAAGATGCCGGTGCCCACCGGCAGCGGGCGGGTGGAATTCTTCAGCGCCCTGATGCGCGAGCTCCGTGACGGCGGGTACCGCGGGGAGCACTTCGACGTGTTCGCCAAGTGGATCGCCCCCGAATACCGGGACGGCAAGTCCGTGACCGATCCCCTGGACGAGGACGAGTTCTACTTCACCTATGGCAAGGTGCCGACCGTCTCTCACGGCTCCACCAACAGCAACAACGCCGTGCTCCATGGCATCAACAAATTCAAGGAGGACATCTACAAAGGGATCTGGATGCATCCGGCACGGGCCGACAAGCTCGGCATCAGCAACGGCGATGCGATCCAGCTCACCAACACCCGGTCCGGTCAACAGGCCACCGGCCGCGCCCACATCACCCGCCTGGTGCAGCAAGACACCCTGTTCCTGCACTCCTCCTTCGGTACGGAGAGCAAGGGGCTCAGCAAGTCCGGCGGGGAAGGTCTCGCCACCAACAAGCTCGTCCCCTACGCGGTCGAACCCCTGGTGGCGGGCTTCAAGTCCCAGGAATTCACCATCAAAGTGGCGCGCGCCTGAGGAGCGATTCACACATGGCAAAGTATGCAATGGTCATTGACCTCAACACCTGCGTGGGCTGCAACGCCTCCATGGCCGCCTGCGCCATGGAGAA
>JBMYTY010000220.1:0-4064 GCA_049604855.1 Gammaproteobacteria bacterium
GCCCCAGGAGAAGCAGCGCCCCGGTGGCCGGGGCGGGTACGAACGCGCCCACGGCATCCATGCGGATGCCGTCCATGTTCTCCACCAGCTGGGTGTTGACGTTGTCACGGATGGCGAAACCCCAAGTCCCGGAATTGTTGAACCCCACCAGTTCCAGATGGATGGCCTCATTGGCCAGCATCTCGATGTCGACGATCACGTTGACACCGAAGCCCGCGCCTCCGGCGAACACGTCATCCACGAACAGTGAATGGCCGTCATCACCGCCGAACAGCAGCTGGATGGTCTGGTCGCGGTCTGAGACCAGCCAGGTGGCAAAGGTGTGGATCGTTTTGCTGTCACCCACGTTGTTGCTGAAATTATCCTGCGTGTAACCCACGTCGCCGGACACGTAACCCCGGAAGATTGCCGAAGCGAACTGGCTGGTTGAAGTCGCGGAGGCCGTGGAATTGGGGATGACCAAGTAGGTTGAATCCACGGCGGAGTAGGCCCACAGGTTCGTGGTCGAAACCGGGTCGTTCAGAATCGAGGTGGAGTTGATGAGCGCGGCGGCGTGACCGAGGGTGGGAAGGGTCAGGCCAACGAACAGCGTGAGGGTGCGAAAAACAGAGACGTTCATGGCGGCAGGCCGTGTGGATAAACAACAGCCTCAGCCTGTGCCTGTCAGATGCCCACCGCATGGAGATCGATCAATGCTTGCATCCGGCCCGCCAGGGCATCGATCAAGTAATACGGGGCAATGCGGCCGACGCGGGCGGCCCTCCCACGAACATCCACCCGGACGGTCTCAGATCAGCTCGAAATAACGCATCGCCACGATCAGTCCGGCCACACCCAGGCCACCCCCACCGGTGAGTGCGAGCGCCCGATCGATGCCCGCGGCCTTGTCCGGCTCCCAGCTGATGGAATCGACATCGGGCACTTCCTCCGCATGGATTGTCGCCTCTTCAAATGTCGCCTCCTGAAGTGCGCCCTCCGCAAGGACATCCCCGGCTCCTGAGTCAGCATCCGGACCGGCTGACGCCTCGTTCCCCATGCGATTGAGCTTCCATTCCAGCGGAATGAAGGCAAAGGGAATCACCGCGCAGAGAAGCACCAACAGCCAGAACAGGATGGACCAGCCCATCTTGTGACTGACCAGCAAGGCCCCCACGAAGTAGGCCATGAACAACACACCGTGCCCCATCCCGACCACGAATATGTGCTCGCGAAACTCGAACACGACGAGTGACAGCAGGGTAAGGAAGGAAAGGCCTTCCAGAACGCTGATGATGCGAAATGCCTTGAGCATGGACGACACCACTATGGTCTCTGGGATCAGGGCCCGTGCTTTCTCCACCGCTCCATCGGCGCCGGGCCAGTCATGGAGCGCGCAGCCTACCCGAGCCCACCACCCGGCGCGTAGCCAGCCCCCCGACCAGTCCCCCCAAGCCCAGCAGGACGAGTACGCCGGGATTCGGCACGGCACTGAACTCGGATACGTGCACGTTCACATTCTCGAATTCCCGGATCATTACGAACAGGCTGTTCCCGCCGCCCTCCAAGGTCGTTCCACCGGAAATGGACGTGCTCGTTCCACCTGCGAAGTCGGCCTGGGTGAGCAGCGATGTGACGGTATCCACGGTTCCGTCCAAAGTCGCCGTCTCGGCCAGGAAATCCGTCGAGATGCTGAACAGGGTGTTCGCGTTGCGGTCGCCCGTGCGAAGGAAGAGCTGTTCGCTCGAACCCGGGTTGTAGAACCGCAGGTAGTTGTGGGCGAAGAAGACATCCTGGGAGAAGGTGCCACCGTTCACCCCGGAGATGCTGATGGTATTCGTCACCTCCGGACTGCTGAGATCGAAATAGTTGTTGGAGGCGTTGTTGGTGTAATTCGAATTCAGCGGCGTCGCGCTCCCCAGGACGTAGCGGAAACTGAGTGTCTCGCCGCCGATCCCCGCCCCGTTGAAGGTGCTGTAGCCATCGTTGACGTCGAGCGTGGTGGTGAACTCGACGACGAGTGCGGCCTGGCTCAGCGCGGGCAACAGGGTTAGCAAGAGTGCGTAGGCAATCCGTGGCATTGAACGAATCCGGTCGGGTCGGTGGTGGCGCCGCCATGAAACGGCATTGGACCGCACCGGTCAACGCCCGCTTTCAATCAGCGTTCGATGTGGCTCCCGCGCCACCTCTTTGGCTTCATCGGGCTGTCAAGTTTCCTTACAGCTCGCACCGGACCACCACCCGCAAAACCCACAAATCCTGACTAATTCAACAAGTTGGGGGCGTGGCCCAAAAACTGCTTAGCAGGAGAGAAAGAACACTTCCGGCAGGTCAGCCCTATGTCCACTTCCCGATCCATTGCAGCAATCACCCTGCTCAGCACCTTCGCCCTGAGCGGCGCGGCCGCCCATGCCGGCATGATCAGCGGCACCCGCACGGACGTGTGGAACGCGGACGGCTCCGTGGTCAACGGCGACACCAGCACCAGCGGCGTGGTCGACGGTGAGACCTGGCAGATCGACTACTACCGGCCGAGCAACTTCAACATCGACGGCTCGACCACCCTGTCGCCCATGGCCGCGGGCACCTACTTCGGTTCGTCCACCGCCAACGTGTTCGGCGACTACTTCTCAGGCTTCGGCAACGGAGGCTTCTTCTTCGAGGATTTCAGCGGCCTGGCCAGCTACGGCTACACCCTCGGCGGCGTTGGCGGGTATGAAGACCTGACCGTGAGCGGCGACTTCAGCGGAGGCCCCACCGGCAGCACCGGGGACCTGACCATGAACTGGAAGCTGGTGGAGTACGACTTCCTGAGCAACTCCTACAGCCTGCTCGACTCCGGCACCTTCACCTCGACGGGCATCGGGGGGTTCGCGCAGTCGACCCTCAGCGGCGACTTCTCCGTATCCGGGTCGGCCTCCCTGCAGGCCAATGACTGGGTGGGCCTGTTCTTCCAGCGCACCAGCGGCGCCACCGGCTCCGGATCGCACTTCAATATGGGCGACACGGGCATCACCTACACGTTCACCGCTCCGGATATCCCCGCCCCCGCGCCCCTCTCACTCCTCGGCACGGCAGGTCTTCTGCTTCTGGCGCGTCGTCGCGCACGCGCCTGATCCGACTGACGCGGTAAACCGGGGCACGCCCACCGCGGGTGACACGGCCCTCAGTCGAAAGCCACGGCGATATTGAACGATCCGAACGCCGTACCGGTTGCCTGCCCTTCAAACTCCTTGGAACGCCAGATGTTGGTATAGGACAGCCGCACACCGCCCAGCTGGTAGACAACACCGGCCTGGATATCACCGATCCACGTGTGCCTGTCGACGCTGTGACTGCCCCCGAAGGTGTTGCCGTCCAGGAACAGGTTGCGCGCCACGCCGCGACCTTCCACGCCCAGAAACACGTACAGGCTGGGATCACCGGATTCGATGAACATCGAACCGGGACTGGATGGGCGTATCAGTGGCGGGCTGAAACTGTCTGGTGCGCGGGTTCCCAGTCTCAGGGTCGCACCCAGGGCCGCGTAGGTGTGCAGGGTTCCCAGGGCCGCACCGGCGTGGGGGACGAGATCCAGGCTCAACGGGCCCAAACTGACGGGATGACTCTTCCACAGGCGGTAAGACGACACCGAGAAGGCCAGTTCATCATCCAACTGGTGATGCCAACCCGAGGGATGGGGCGCGGTGATTACGTCGTCGTGCCACCATTTCTGGATGTCGCCCACGTGATTGGACGGCCCGACCCAGCCCAACTCGAGGCGCGCCACATCCAACTCCGCTGCCATCCCCACGGCGGCGCTCGAATCCCGCTCGCAGAGCAGACTGGTATCGCCGAACAGCCAGCCCGCGTAGGGCCGGTCCCGCGCCTGCAATGCGGTGCTCTGGATATCCTCCGGTGTGTACATGCTCAGCCCGACGCCCCACTCGAAACGCGATTGGGTGCAGGCGTTCACCCAGGGCAAGCGCGTATGCAGTGCGTTCCAGGTCCAGCTGTCACGCCCGGCCGCCAAGCGCATGCCATGGGTATAGGCGCGGTCGTAACCATCGCCGAACAGGTCGTTCTCCAACTGGAAGGCCCAGGTCCAG